>NZ_JACJDM010000069.1:0-21316 GCF_014163545.1 Pseudoalteromonas sp. SR45-6 | reverse complement strand
CGTGTGATTTGCTGTCGCGTAAACCTAAAAAGTCCAAATAACCAAAGCTTTATTAAAAGAATATGGTTAGCCGTATTAAACCATTTTGAAAAATAATCACAAGGTGAAAAAAGGTTGAATGCAACAGATATTCATGGCTCGCTTTAACATTATGATTATTTGGTTACCATTGCAGGTTGATAAGTTTGCAGCCTAAAAGTGCCTCTATAACCACATGAAATATAAATACTAAAAATCAGATAGTTGAAGCTTTAAATAATTCTATGCTTATCATTTTATATTCCGCAATTTAACGTGCCTTACGTAAGTTACAAATAAAAACAATAGAATAATTACTCTATACGTATTGAAAATCAAAAATTTCAAGGTACACTTGTGCGCTGAAATTTGAACTTACAGGTGTACGCTCAAATTATTAAAGTAATTATTTCAGTGCTTACCCTTAAATAAAGAAAACACAGGCCAATAAGCACTCGGTTTAGAAAGAGATGTAATGACGATGTTTACGCAGGCATTAGACCAATTTTCAAAATGGTTTTTACACCATCAAAGTTTTGCAGGTTATATAGAACCAATTATGCAGGTATTTAAACCTGCATGGCGTGCAGGCCAATTTAGAGCACAAGTGATCCATACAGAATCACACAAGGGTGAATATTTAAGTATTCAACTTAAGCCAAGTAAACAATGGCCTGTTCACATTGCTGGACAGCATATTAGCTTAACAGTTGAAATAAATGGGCGGTTATTAACGCGTGTTTTTACTATTGTTTCAAGCGCTCAACAATTTAAAAACACTGGGCTTGTGCGCTTACTAATTAAAACAAATGCACTCGGGCGCTTTACTGGTTTACTTAAAGAAACACTGCAAGCTGGTTCGTGGTGTAGTATCACCGCGCCAAGTGGTGAATTTATATTTAAAAACACTGGCGCACCAGTCACTTTTATCGCGGGAGGTTCTGGTATCACGCCAATACTCGCTATGCTTGACGAACATCTTGGCCAAATATCCACCAATGTCATATTAGTGTATTACGCAAAAACGTCTGAACATCAATGTGTTGATGAACTTAGCGAATTGGCTCTGCGATTTAAGCACTTTTCATTTTTATTATTAACCCGCGAACAATCAAATCAGATTACCAGCCATATTAACCTCGCAGAAAAACCTGATGTTTATTGTTGTGGTCCTTTAACCTTTATGCAAACGGTCAGTGATTTTGCTAAAAAACACGCATTAAATTATAACCAAGAAGCGTTCGGTTTAGCCCTGCCAAGCACCCATAACGCAGGCCAACTTAATGTTAAAATTAATAACCATGCACATGTTGTAACAAATACTGATGTGCTACTAACACAGTTTGAAGCAAAACAGCTGCCAGTAAAACGCGGCTGTGGCATTGGAATTTGTCATCAGTGTCAATGTATTAAAAAGTCTGGCGTGGTACGTAATTTAAAAACTGGTGAACTATCAGATAACGGCGAACAGCTCATTCAACTGTGTGTCAGCCAACCTGTTAGTGATTTGGAGTTACAATTATGAAAACTATTAACTATGAGCAACTAGCAAGCGAATTAGATGCTATAAAAATGCAGACGCTTGATAAAGTGGGTCAAAAAGATGCCGACTATATTCGCTCTATTGTACGTAAACAGCGCCTATGTGAATGGAGCGGACGTATTCTATTAATGCTTGGGTTTATTCAACCATTGCTATGGGTTGCGGGAGTATTGCTACTCGCATTAGCTAAAATCCTTGATAATATGGAAATTGGTCACAATGTCATGCATGGCCAATACGACTGGATGAACGACAAACAACTTAACTCCCAACACTATGAATGGGACATAGCATGTGATGGCCAAAGCTGGCACCGCGTGCATAACTTTGAGCATCATACCTGCACCAATATTATTGGTAAAGACCGTGACTTTGGGTATGGTTTGCTACGCTTGAGTAATGACTTTAAATGGCGTTTGAAAAATATATGGCAGTTTATTACCTATATAAACTTAACTGTATTGTTTCAATGGGGTGTGTCATACCATGAGCTGGCAGCTGAGCGTGTATTTATGGGTAAAAAGAAAGAAAGCCGCGAAACTGACGTGTCTCACGCGATGTTAAAACGACGCTTTTTTAGTAAAGGTGCGCGCCAGTTAATTAAAGATTACGCGTTATTCCCGCTATTAGCTGGTCCATTATTTTTGTGGGTTTTAGCTGGTAATTTTCTTGCTAATTTAATTCGTAATTTGTGGACATCAACCATCATCTTTTGTGGTCACTTTACCGAAGAAACTAAAACCTTTAACGAGCAAGACTGCGTAAATGAAACTCAAGGTCAGTGGTATTATCGCCAAGTTTTAGGTTCATCAAATATTAACGGCGCTAATTGGTTTCATATATTAACGGGGCATTTGAGCTGTCAAATAGAGCACCATTTATTTCCTGACATGCCATCATCGCGCTATCAAGAAGTTGCTCCTAAGGTGCAAGCCGTACTAAAAAAACATGGTATTGCTTACAACACAGGTGGATTTTTTAAGCAATATACGTCGGTATTAAAACGCATTTTACGTTACTCTTTTAAATGATTTTTAATCACCCTAGATAACTAACCTGAGCTTAGGAGAATAAAAATAATATTAATACTTTAAATAAGTATCTGAGTAAATCTCTTAACCAAAGTTCAAGTTAACTAACTTTTTCGCTCGCCTTTAACCTTGCACCTATAAATTGAACTTACAAAAAAGCCACTGTTCATTACAAACAGCGGCTTCTCTTCTTAAAGCTTACAGCTCTAAAGCTTATTTAATTACTTCAAGGCCGTTCATATATGAACGAAGTACTTCAGGCACGACTACTGAACCATCCGCTTGTTGGTAGTTTTCTAAGATAGCCACTAAAGTACGTCCTACTGCTAGGCCTGAGCCATTGAGTGTATGCAGTAACTCTGGCTTCTTCTCACCCGCGCGACGAAAACGTGCTTGCATACGGCGCGCTTGGAAATCAACCATGTTTGAACATGATGAGATTTCACGGTAGGTATCTTGCGCTGGTAACCATACTTCTAAATCGTAGGTTTTTGCTGAGCCAAAGCCCATGTCACCCATACATAAAATTACTTTACGGTATGGTAGCTCTAGTGCTTGTAATATTTGCTCTGCGTGACCTGTTAGCTCTTCCAATGCTTGCATTGAATCTTCTGGTTTTACCAGCTGTACTAGCTCAACTTTATCGAACTGGTGCTGACGAATAAGGCCACGAGTATCACGGCCATAACTGCCAGCTTCACTTCTAAAACACGGAGTGTGGGCAGTTAAACGAATTGGTAAATCTTTTTCGTCGTAAATTTCGTCACGCGCGCTGTTTGTCAGTGGTACCTCTGCAGTAGGAATTAAGCTAAAACCTTCTTGCTCTTCACCGTCATCATTTACAAGACCTTTAGTGTGGAATAAGTCTTCTGCAAACTTAGGTAATTGGCCTGTACCGTATAAACTGTCGCGGTTTACTAAATACGGTACGTACATTTCTGTATAACCGTTTTTATCTGTATGCGTGTCTAGCATAAATTGCACTAGTGCGCGGTGCATGCGGGCCATTGCGCCGCGCATTACAGTAAAGCGTGAACCGGTAATTTTAACGCCCATTTCAAAATCAAGGCCGTTTAGATCTTGTCCTAAGTCTACATGATCTTTTACTGCAAAATCATACTTTTTAGGCTCGCCCCAGGTTGAAATCTCAACGTTGTCAGATTCGTCAGCGCCCGCTGGTACTGATTCATCAGGTAAATTGGGGATAGCTAAAGAAATTTGCTTGAGCTCTTCTAAAATAGCGTCTTGCTCAGCTTTAACACTATCAAGTTGCGCGCCTAAGTTGCTTACTGCATCTAACAATGGTTGTGCATCTTCGCCTTTAGCTTTAGCTTGGCCAATCGCTTTGGAGCTACTGTTACGCTCACTTTGTAATTCTTGTGTTTTTACTTGTAATGTTTTGCGTTTTTCTTCAAGTGCGCTGACAGTCGCAGTATCTAGCTCGTAACCACGTGCTGCTAGACGCGCAGCTGTTTGCTCGAGATCTTGACGTAATAATTTAGAATCTAACATGTTAGTTTTTAACCTTTTTGCATTACCAGCTGAAGGCCCAGCCAAGCCATAAAAATACACACCACCACATTTAAGGTGATATTAAGGGCCATTTTAAAAAAGTGACCTTGTTGCAATAACAACAACGAATCCATTGAAAATGTCGAGAAGGTGGTCAAAGCACCTAGAAAGCCAATCCCTATAAGGGTTTTAGCGGGGCTAACGGTGATAATTTCGCGCTCTATCAAACCGTATAATACGCCCATCAACAATGAACCAAGAATATTAACCGTCAACGTGCCAAAAGGGAATCCCCTACCAAGTAGTTTTAGCATGGTTTCACTAATAAAAAACCGTAAACAGGCACCTGAGGCTCCTCCTGCGGCAATCATGAGATATATCTTAAGGCTTGTCATAGCGTTTTATGTCACTGTGATGATCGCGCTCTTTCAAATAGTCGAGCTTTTGCTTTATTTTTTGTTCTAAGCCACGATCCGTTGGAAAGTAATATTGCTTATCGGCTATCTGCTCTGGAAAGTACTTTTCTCCTGCAGCATAGGCGCCTTCTTCATTGTGCGCATAGCGATACTCAGCACCATAGCCTAAGTCTTTCATTAAGTTAGTTGGTGCATTACGTAAATGCTCTGGCACCGGATAGCTAGGCTCGTTCTGCGCATCCGCCTTGGCTTGATTAAACGCCGCGTACACCGCATTACTCTTCGGTGCGCTAGCTAGGTAAATCGTAGCTTGTGCAATTGCACGCTCGCCTTCACTTGGTCCAACTCGCTGAAATATATCCCATGCATTGAGGGCCACTTCCATGGCACGCGGATCAGCATTACCAATATCTTCAGTGGCGATGGCGAGTAACCGCCTTGCAACATACAGCGGATCGCCGCCACCGGCTAAAATACGACAATACCAATACAAAGCACCATCTGGGGAGCTACCTCGAACTGACTTATGAAAGGCTGAGATCAAATCGTAAAATTCATCACCCCCTTTGTCATACTTGGCTAAATGCGTTGGCAATACTTGACTGAGTACGTGCTCATCAACTAAGTATTGACCGTTTTGCTCTACGGTTAAATCAATCGCCTGCTCAAGTAAATTAAGCACTTTACGAGCATCGCCATCACTGGCTTGGCACAACGCTTGTTTAGCATTTTGTGCAAGTACCACCGTTTTATTTTTCAGTTCATCATCGCTTGCAAGCGCTCGCTCAATAACAAGATGTAAATCAGTGTCTTGCAGCGATTTTAGGACATATACTCGTGCTCGCGATAAAATCGCATTGTTTAGTGCAAACGAGGGATTCTCGGTGGTGGCACCAACAAAAATAAAGGTACCATCCTCTATATGTGGTAAAAACGCATCTTGCTGAGATTTATTAAAACGATGTACTTCGTCAACAAACAGTAAGGTACGTTGGCCAAGACCTTCAAGGTTAGTACGCGCTTCACTCACCGCATCACGAATGTCTTTAATGCCTGCCGTTACCGCCGACATTTGAATCAGCGCCGCATCGGCATGGTTGGCAATAATTTGCGCTAAGGTCGTTTTACCAACGCCCGGCGGCCCCCACAAAATAAGACTGTGGCAACGCCCTGCTAAAATAGCTTGATAGAGAGGCTTATCTCGGCTTAATAGATGTTGCTGGCCAATATACTGATCTAAACTGGTTGGTCGCATGCGCGCCGCAAGTGGGCGCACATCGGGGCCAAAATTAAAGCCTAAATTACTCACCTTGACTTTGATCGTCTATTTCAACGCCTTCTGGAATACTAAACTCAAAGGTTGAAGTAGCAAGGCTTTGATTTACTTTAGTGTCGCTAAAAGTAAACGTAGATGATTGCCCTGAGCTGTCTTTAACCAGTAATGATGCTAAGCCTACTTTATCTGCTGCAAACACAATATCCAGCTGTTCAACTTGGCTTTCAACGCCTTTATTAGGTGTAACACTGAACCCAGTATCCGTGGCGTGTACTTGGTACTTTTGCCATTGCGCCGGATCTTTGGAGGTAAGTAATACAAACGGTGTTGAATCAATCAAACTGTGAGTATTCATAATCGTTACTTGCTCAGCAAAGCTGTCGAAGTAATAGGTTTTATCGCCATTTGATACAAATAACGTGTCATCAGGGCTCGCTTGTTGCCAACGGATCATCATTGGCTGTTGCAAGGCGATAGTACCTTCACCTTGCATAATTGATTGGCCTTGGTCGTCATTAACTTGCTGCGCAAATTGCGCTTGAAAACTCTTTAAACCGGCCAGTTTATCTTGTAATGCTTGGCTGTCATCCGTTGCACTGTCACTTGCAAATACTGATGCTGATAAAAAACAGCTAATTGCTAAGGCTAAATATTTAATTTGTTTCATTTAATTTGCTCCACCATTGGGCACTAATACATCACGGGCACCGTTATGACCTGGTGCGCTTACAATACCCGATGTTTCCATTTGTTCAACTAAACGTGCGGCACGGTTGTAACCAACACGTAATTTTCGCTGCACACTTGAAACTGACACTTTGCCTGTTTCAACAACAAATGACACGGCTTCATCATAAAGCGGATCTGATTCTTCATCCGCGTTTTCACTGGCTTCGCCTGGCAATAAAATATCCTCAGTGGCGTCACCATTTAAAATTTCGTCTATATAATTTGGTTTTGCACGTGCTTTCCAGTCATTCACCACCGCATGTACTTCATGGTCATCAACAAACGCGCCATGTACACGTATCGGTACGCTGGTGCCCGGCGGTAAATAGAGCATATCACCCATACCTAGCAGGTTTTCTGCGCCTTGTTGATCTAAGATGGTACGCGAGTCAATTTTACTTGATACCTGAAACGCCATTCGCGTTGGGATATTCGCTTTAATTAAACCAGTAATTACATCAACCGATGGGCGCTGTGTTGCTAGTATTAAATGAATACCTGCCGCTCGGGCTTTTTGCGCAATACGGGCAATTAGCTCTTCAACTTTTTTACCAACAATCATCATCATGTCAGCAAATTCGTCAATCACCACCACGATACTCGGTAACTTACCTAACTCGTCTGGTCCTTCTTTCATACCATCAGTATCTTTAAATAATGGATCGAGAATCGGGTAACCCGCCTCTTTCGCATCCAATACCTTTTGGTTGTAACCTTTTAAGTTACGAACACCTAACGCCGACATTAACTTATAACGACGTTCCATCTCACCTACACACCAACGCAGCGCATTGGCAGCTTCTTTCATATCGGTGACCACTTCACACAGTAAATGTGGGATACCTTCGTAAACAGAAAGTTCCAACATTTTCGGGTCAATCATGATCATACGCACATCATCAGGGCCTGATTTGTACAGTAAGCTTAATATCATTACATTAACGCCCACTGACTTACCTGAACCTGTGGTACCTGCCACCAGTAAATGCGGCATTTTACCCAAATCAGCACAGATTGGTTCACCGGCAATATCTTTACCTAAGACCATAGTCAGTGGCGATGGATTTTGCTCAAATTTTGGCGCGTCGATTACTTCTGATAACCGCACTATTTCGCGGTGTTTATTAGGTAATTCAATCCCTACATAGGTTTTACCCGGAATAACTTCAACCACTCGGACACTAACCGCTGATAGCGAGCGGGCTAAATCTTTAGCAAGACCAGTAATTTTAGAAACTTTAATACCCGGCGCTAAATCAAGCTCAAAACGGGTTACAACAGGTCCAGGGTATACGGCAACAACCGTAGCTTGAACGTTAAAATCAAGGAGTTTAGTTTCAACTAACCTCGATACAGCTTCAAGCTCTTCTGGTGAAATTGGGTTTTTGGCTTTATCAGGTCTATCTAACAAATCAAGCGTAGGCAATGGCGTACTTGGCGGCTTTTCTTCGAGTAGCTGCTCAAACTTTTCTTTTGCGGTAGGTGGAGGCTGATAGGTACTCTTTGGTTTTGGCATTGGTCTTGCTGGCGAAACCACAGTAGTAACTGGTTTTTCAGGCTCTGTAACATGGCTTTGATCAAGCGCATTTAAGGCAGCCGCAGTGTCCATTGGTTCATCATCAATGGCGCTAAAATTAATTTCTTGATCCAGAATGTCATCCAAATCATCAAATGCAGGATGAGAGTCTTGATTTGACACCGCACTATCAATATCCACTTTTGGTTCTGAAAAGCGAATGGCGGGTGTCTCTTTACGTGTCTGTTGCTCATTAACAGGGTCTTGTTCAATTGCAACTTCAGTATTTGCAGTGCGTTCGCGTTGTAACCATGCTTTTAAGTGATGGGCAATAAAACGATAACCTCGCATGATCAAATCGCCAATAAAATCGACACATTGCACCCACGACACGCCTGTTAATAATGTTAATCCAGCAAAAAAGAAACATAATAATAAAATCGAGGTACCGGTAAAGTTAAATGCAGGCATCATCGCTGAAGCTATCACATCACCGACTACCCCACCGGATGAAAAATTATAAATATCATCAAAATTAATACTACTGATAGCCGTTGCTGAAGTGATAAATAATGCAAAACCAATCACTCTAAGCGATAACGTTGTATAGTCGAGTTGAAATATTCTATGAGGTTGCTTAAATAATAAGTAGCCGAATATTTGTAGTGCAGCTGGCACAAAATAAGCTAACCAGCCAAATGTCAGCAATAAAATATCGGCGATCCACGCACCTGCAGCTCCAGTTATGTTTCTTACATTGTCATAACCTGTTTGCGACCAACTCGGATCAGCAGGATCAAAGCTTACCAGCGCACACAATATAAATATTGCGGCAAAGGTGCTAATTATTAAACCGGTTTCTAATAGTCTTTGTACACCATTTAGGCGCATAACTCGCTATTCCTCATTTTTCTTTGTACTTCTTTGTACTCATTCTTAGCAATGGAATACCTTAGCAGGAAATACTTTTTGTTGCACTTTATCTTAACCATGATGGCCTGATTATGAACAGGTTTTTATTAATCGCGCATGTATCAATAATACAACTTAAGTCGTTACTAAAAAATAGCGCATAGTTCAGCCGATATATGGGCGAATAATCACCCCTTGCTCGCCTTTTACTTCTTCCATAACAACATAGGTACGGCTTTCACTAACGTTCGGTAGCTTGAGCAGAATATCCCCTAATACACCACGATATTCAGACATATCATTTACGCGGGTTTTTAGTAAAAAGTCAAAGTTACCCGAGACTAAATGGCATTCGATAATTTCATCATGCTTTTTAACTGCAGCACTAAATTCATCAAACACATCAGGTGATGTTTTAGTGATTGTCACTTCGACGTACACCGACAAACCTTGCCCAAGTTTAGCAGGGTCAACCACGGCTTTATAACCGACGATGTAACCTTCGCGTTCGAGCTTTTTTACACGCTCTAAACAAGGCGTTGCACTGAGCCCCACACGTCGAGCTAATTCAACATTAGATACTCGGCCATCGTGCTGTAGCTCTATTAAAATCTTACGGTCAATACGGTCTAATAACTCATGCATAATAACGACTAGTTTTTTGTACTGTTTAAATGGTGTTTTCAGATTATATCACTAGAATACCGATTAAAAAAGGTGAGACACACTGCCAGTACATGAATATAATAGTGAAAAATTTTATCCCGTTCTATTAAGGCAATATTATGATTATCGGTGTACCTAAAGAAATAAAAAACCATGAATACCGTGTAGGTATGGTCCCTGCTAGTGTTCGTGAGTTAGTAAACCACGGCCACCAAGTTTTTGTTGAATCTGATGCAGGTATGGGCATTGGCTTCACTAACGAAGATTACACACTGGCAGGTGCAGAAATTCTAGCAACTGCTGCTGAGGTTTTCGCAACAGCAGAGATGATTATAAAAGTAAAAGAGCCACAAGCCGTTGAACGTGCAATGCTACGTGAAGACCAAATTCTTTTCACTTACTTACACCTTGCACCAGATCTTCCACAAACTGAAGACCTAATCAAAAGCAAAGCAATTTGTATCGCATACGAAACAGTAACTGATTCACGCGGTGGTTTGCCACTACTTGCGCCTATGAGTGAAGTTGCTGGTCGTATGTCTATTCAAGCTGGTGCACAAGCGCTTGAAAAATCAAACCATGGTCGTGGCATGCTACTTGGCGGCGTACCGGGTGTTGAGCCAGCTAAAGTTGTTGTTATTGGCGGCGGCATGGTTGGTCGTAGCGCAGCACAAATGGCTGTTGGCCTTGGTGCTGAAGTTGTCGTACTTGATCGTAACATTGACGTACTACGCGCACTTGACGCTCAGTTTGGTAATAAAGTTAAAGCGATTTACTCAACAGCTGATGCACTTGAAAAGCATGTACTTGAAGCTGACCTAGTAATTGGTGGCGTACTTATCCCTGGTGCTGCTGCACCTAAACTAGTTACTGCTGAACACATTAAAGCAATGAAGCCTGGCTCTGCAATTGTTGATGTTGCAATTGACCAAGGTGGTTGTATCGCAACGTCTAAAGCAACAACTCACGCTGATCCGACCTTCATCGTTGATGACGTTGTTCACTACTGTGTTGCTAACATGCCAGGTGCTGTACCACGTACATCTACTTTCGCACTTAACAATGCAACATTGCCTTTCATCATTAACCTTGCAAACAAAGGTTATAAGAAAGCATTACTAGATGACGCTAACTTCCTTAAAGGTCTTAACGTGATCAAAGGCCAAGTAACTTACAAAGAAGTTGCTGAAGCCTTCAACATGCCATACGTAGATCCACGTACTGCTGTTGAAAACGCATAACTAGCGTTTAGAATAATAAAAGCCTGTGAACATCAGTTCACAGGCTTTTTTTATATCACCAAAAAAGTTTATTACAGCTTACATTGTGGGTTTTTACCCGCCGCTTTTGCTGCTTTTTGCTCATTTAATGCTTGTGGCAATTTTGCTTGTAGCTCTTTAATGCGGTTAGCAGGTGCTGGGTGAGTAGACATAAATTCAGGTGTATTACCACTGCCTGCTTTACTCATATTCTGCCAAAGTGTTACGGATTCTTTTGGATTAAATCCGGCTTTTGCCATTAAATCTAAACCCACTTGGTCGGCCTCAGATTCATGAGAGCGACTAAATGGTAAAATAACGCCGTACTGCGCACCTAAACCAAGACCTTGCATAATTTCGTTACGATATTGTACATTGCCCATTTCAAGTGCGGCACTGCCCGCTTGCATACCTGTTTGTAGCAAGGAACTTTGTGATACGCGTTCATTAGAGTGCTCAGCAATTACATGCCCTACTTCGTGCCCGATAACGGTTGCTAGCTGATCTTGATTTTCAGCCACTTTTAACAACCCTGTATGCACACCAATATAGCCACCGGGTAATGCAAACGCGTTAGCTGAATCGTCTTCAAATACCACCACTTCCCACGCCTGAGTTGCATACTGTTGCGGTAATACTGCAATCACATCGTCAGCAATGCACTTTACATACGCATTTACTTGAGGATTATTATTAATTTTTTGATTCTTTTTCATATCAGCAAAGCTTTGCTGACCCATCTGACTCATTTGTTGATCAGAATAAAGCGCAATTTGCGTACGCCCTGTTGGTGATGTTTTACAACCCGCTAATACAGCGGTGGCAAGCACAGCCAAAACTAATTTTTTCATTGTATTCTCTTAACTAACAATTTAATTGTTCTTAGAATAGCAAACCAGCCTGCAATTGAATATATCGACTGCCAGTAAAAACATCTGTTGCGTTATATTTCAGTTAAAGGCGATAGTTAGCATGCAAACTAAGTACCCAAGACTAATTGTCGCTGTTACAATAGCAGCCTCTTTTTGTTTAATGGGTTAGTCATGCAGGACTCGGTTTCTTTAAATAAACGCATTCTATTACCTTTACTCGCCAGTATTGTTGCAATTACGCCACTGGCAATCGATATGTATCTTCCGGCAATGTTAGTCATTGCTAACGACCTTAATACCACAATGCCTAATGTACAAATATCGTTAAGCATATATTTAGCTGGCTATGCGCTGGGAATGCTATTTTTTGGCCCAATCGCAGATCAAATTGGTCGTCGCGTGTTAACGAAGGTCGGCTTAGCATTGTTTGGCTTAAGCTCTGTCGCATTGGCCTTTTGTAATGACATTCATCTATTTTGGGCTTTGCGGGGCGTACAAGCATTCACAGGTGCTGCAGCAACCGTTGTGGTGCCAGGGATAATTCGTCATATTTATAAACAAGATACTGCTAAAGGAATGTCGTATGTATCGATGATCATGATGGTAGCGCCCTTAGTCGCACCAACGGTTGGATCAATGATCATGGGCTTATCTCACTGGCAAACAATCTTTTTAGTACTGGCTAGTTACAGCTTTGTTATTTTAGCCTTGGTACAAATATACTTAATCGATATCCCTATTTTCAAAAGCCCGATGAAAGGCTTTGCACTATTTTTCGATAGCTATAAAACCGTATTTAAAAATAAAGATACCCGAGCAGATATAGCCAGCTCAATGTTTGTCTCATTCGGCTTTTTTTGCTTTTTAACCGCAGTGCCCTTTGTATACCTTGATTACTTTAAAGTATCAGAACAATTATTTGGTGTTTTATTTGCTTTCAATGTCATGGCGCTAATGTTTGGTAACTTTTTAAATACCCGCCTAGTACCACGTATTGGTTCACGAAAAATGCTGTATTATGGATTAGCGGTCGGCTTTGTAGCTGGCAGTGCCCTACTCACATTTAGCATATTACACCTATCGCTGTATTTTATTGTTGCAGCTATTGCTCCTCTGATGATGAGTTTAGGGGTTACCGCTAGTAATGCTGATGCATTGATCTTAATGCAGTTTGAAGAGCGTTCTGGCACCGCTACGGCGGTTATTGGTACATTGCGCTTTGGCAGCGGTGCATTAGTCGGTCCAATTTTAGCCTTAATGCATGCACAAAGTGCGGTACCATTTTCAAGCTTAATGTTCAGCGCATTAGTATTAACACTAATAGCCCAGCTTTGGCACCGAGCTAGAAACAAAAAAAATGCCCGTAGTTAACGGGCATTTTTTTACTAAGCGACTTATTTATTCAGCTGCTTTAGATACCATCACCATTGCAGGGCGTAATAAACGACCATTTAATGTATACCCTTTTTGCATCACTGCTAATACAGTGTTAGGTGTTACATCATTGCTTGGTTGAATCGACATTGCTTGGTGGAATTCAGGATTAAACTGCTCACCTTGTGGGTTAACAATTTCAACACCAAATTTTGCAACCGCATCGTTGAAGCTTTTAACTGTCATATCAATCCCTTCAAGCAATGGCTTTAAGGTTTCGTTTTCTTTGTCTGAGAACTCAATAGCACGTTCTAGATTATCAATAACAGGTAATAATTCGTTAGCGAACTTTTCAAGTGCAAATTTATGCGCTTTTTCTACATCTTGTGCAGCACGGCGACGAATATTATCAACGTCTGCAGCGGCACGTACTACGCTATCTTTTTGGTTTGCGATAGTTTGTTTCGCATCTTCAAGCTCAGCATAAAGCATAGCAATTTCAGCTTCAGGGCTAACTTCTTCGCCTTCGTGCGCGTCAGCAGCTTCTACAGCCGCTTCAACGTCTGCTTGCATTTGCTCTAATTCTTCGTTTAATTCAACTTCTTGCTCTGGTGATTTTGTCTGCTCAGACATAATTTAAGTGCTCCAATACTTTTCAATTGCGGTAATTATGGGGATTGAATCAAAAGATTCAAGAGCCAGATGACTCGATTAATTTAAATTCTTGAATGATTGCTTCAATTTGCGCCGATTTAGGACAAATTACACAAAAACGACTTTGATATTCTTGATTTTGAAAATACGGCACGCTGATCACCATCAGTTCGTCACAATCAGTAAATGGCAATTGTGACGTATTTAAAACCGACACACCATTTTTAAAAGCTAACTTATCTTCTACAAAGTTCAAAAATGAGACACCAATATTTAAGCTTTGTTCACAATCAATTTGCCGATATAAATAATTTTCGCCGACCACGATACTGTTATCTGAGCCTAATTTATGGCTCAGCTCACGGGTCCATTGATTTAACGAATCATGACAATTTCGTGGTGCTGTATTTGCCATTGCTTGCATACGGTACAAGCCTTCCATTAAAGTTTGTTGACTGAATACAGTATTAAGCCAAGTAGCGAATTGATAACGTACGATGTCAGACGCATCATCCGGCTTATGAATACAAATGTTATGGCTTTGCCCTGCTCTATCTAACAGTAAAATAAGCCAATCATTGCTGTCAAAATCTAATACTTCAACTCTAAAAACATGTTGAGAACTTACTTGTGGCAGACCAACGCAGCAACATACCTGATAACGCTGGCTTATACCATGCGCCATCTCGACTAATTGCGCTTGTGCAGGCTGCCAATATTGCGCAATCTGCGACAGAGGGAAAAATTCACTTAGCCAATAATCAAATCCGGCATTAGTAGGTACCCGTCCAGCAGAAGTATGCGGTGAATACAGCAGGCCTATTTTTTCTAGGCGCGACATCGCATTTCTAACTGTTGCAGAACACACAGCCATACCTTTTTGCTTGGCAATACGGCTTGACGCGACAGGTTGACCTTCGCCATTACAGTACAGGCTCATCACGGCGGAAAATATTTGCTGATCTCGAGGGTTTAAATTCATAGTATCTACATCTTGCTGCATACTGGGGATATCGGGGCGTAGTGAGTTTATTTCAAGGTTATTTTCAAACTTGTCACTTTTGAGTTACTCTACTGATATTAATACTATTGATGCGTTTATCATGGAATCACCGTTTAAAACCATAGGTTTAATTGGCAAACCAAATCACAGTGGTGCAGCTGCAACTTTACAGCGCTTATACACTTTTTTAAATGCGTTAGGATTTGACGTGTTATTAGAGCAGAGAACCGGTCATCAATTAACCAATGTCCCCAAGGAAAAGTTAGTCAAACTGGTTGAGCTTGGCGAACGTGCCGATCTCGCTATTGTGGTCGGAGGCGATGGTAATATGCTTGGCGCAGCAAGGGTATTAGCCCGATTTGATGTTGCTGTTATAGGCGTAAACAGAGGCAATTTAGGTTTTCTAACAGATTTAAACCCAGAAGGCTTTGAAGCTAGTTTAGAACAAGTATTAAGTGGTCAATATCTTGAAGAAAAACGCTTTTTATTAGAAGTTGCAGTTTATCGCCATGGTGAATTAAAAAGTGCTAACTCAGCAGTGAATGAAGCCGTTTTACATGCCGATAAAGTCGCTCACATGATTGAATTTGAAGCCTTCATTAATAACGATTTTGTTTTTTCTCAGCGCTCTGATGGTTTAATTGTCTCAACCCCTACGGGCTCAACAGCCTATTCGCTGTCGGGTGGCGGGCCCATTTTGACCCCAGAACTAAATGCAATATCATTAGTGCCGATGTTTCCGCATACATTATCAAGCCGACCATTAGTGGTTGATGCCGATAACGAAGTACGCTTAAAGCTCAGCTTAGAGAATACCGACAGCTTACAAGTCAGCTGCGATAGTCATGTGGTGCTTGCTGTATTGCCTGGCGATGAAGTGATAATTAAAAAAGCAGATAAGAAACTACGCCTGATCCACCCCAAAGACTACTCTTACTATCATGTACTTCGCACTAAGCTCAACTGGGGTAGTCGTTTATATTAATTTTATTGCGCTCATTCAGACTTTAGAGCAAAATAAGCTGAATTCATTTATTACCTTTTCAAGGGAAATCAAACCGAAATGACGTATGTTGTTTTCTTTGCTTTATTATTACTGATAACGCTGCTTGGCAGCTATTTGGTGATTGAAAATAATCGCCGAAAAGCGCTTGAAGCGCAAAAAAAGCTATTCAATAATCGCGTTAAAGAAGTAACTCAACAGTTAAAAATAAAATTAAATGAGTACTGCGACGCAAAAATAATTCGTCCTAAATACATCCCAAGAATACAAGTTATTGCCAGTAATTTCTTTGTCGTACAACCTCATACTGACGAAAACTTATTGTATCTTGAACGCATAAACGAGTCATTGATCAGCACGATTAGTAGTGAGTTGGCAAAAACTTATGTAACAGGTGAACGAGATGCACTAGCTGAACGCTTAGATTTTTTTGTGGCTGAGTTACCCATAGCCGGCGTTGCTTACAATAAAACGTTTTACCATGAACTTTTACCATCCATGATTAAAGTTTTACGCACTGATGATTTATCTGCGAATCCTGAAGATTATGTCAAACCTGTTGATCCTGAAACTAATTTTGAGAAATCAACCAGTGAGTAAGTAATAAACTAGATAGCGACATTAAAAATTAATTTGCAAAAACCCAAAACACTGTATAAATTAACAGTTAATTGACTGGATGGATGAACAGTATGTTAACTGGGTTAGAGATTAAAAATTTTGCAATTGTAAGCAATTTAAGCACCGAGTGGCAAAGCGGTATGACAGCCATTACGGGTGAAACAGGTGCCGGTAAATCTATTGCTATTGATGCCTTATCTTTATGTTTGGGTGAACGTGCCGAAGCCTCAGCTGTTCGCCCAGGCACTGAGCGCGCTGAAATATGCGCCACCTTCGATTTAACCAACCTCCCCTTGGCTAAGCAGTTTTTAGAACAGCATTTGCTATCGAATGATGAGCAAGAGTGCTTACTTCGTCGTGTGGTGTGTAAAAATGGCCGCAGCAAAAGTTATATTAATGGCACCCCAGTCACTGCAGCCCAACTAAAAGAAATCGGTCAGTACTTGATCTCTATTCATGGTCAACATGCTCACCAATATTTGCTTAAAAGCGAACATCAACTCCAGCTATTAGACGCTTATGCAGGTCATCAACCTCTGGTTGAAGCAGTGCGCCAGCATTATCGTAATTGCCAAAACTTACAAAAAGAATTTACCGCGCTCGAACAAGCCCAGTTGCAACAAGCAGCGCAAAAGCAATTATTAGAGTACCAAGTAGCTGAGCTTGATGAGTTTGCTTTACAACCAGATGAATTTTCGCAAATTGAAGCCGAGCATTATAAGCTCAGCCACAGCCAAACTATTATTGAAGCATGCCAACGTGAGCTACAAAGCTTATACGAAAATGACGAGCAAAATGCCTGTTCCCTATTACAACATAGCGCGCAGCAGTTTGCTGAGCTTGCCGGGTTTGATGAAAGCCTAGCTGGCGTGGCTGCTTTACTCGAAGAAGCGGCTGTGCAAGTTGAGGAAGCGAGTCGTGAAATTCGTAATTATGCAGAGCAAGCTGAACTTGATCCGAGCCGACTAATCGACGTTGAAACACGATTAAGTGGTGCGATGGATTTATCACGTAAACACCATATTAAACCAGAGGACTTAGTTGAGTTTCACCAAAGTATCACACAAGAGCTTGAGTCGATTAGTAATAACTCGACCCGTTTAACGCAACTTGAAGGTGAAATTAACCAAGCATTAGCAGCTTATCAGCAAGCTGCGCAAACCCTTAGCGAAAGCCGTCATGAGGCCGCGCAGACATTAAATACATTGATCAGTGCAAGCATGGCGCATTTATCAATGGAAAATGGTGTGTTTGAAATCGCCCTTACACCACAACCTGAAAAAGCACCAAACAGCCTAGGTTTTGATAATGTAGCGTTTTTAGTATCAACCAACCCCGGGCAGCCATTACAACCACTGTCTAAAGTCGCCTCTGGCGGTGAGCTGTCGCGTATAAGTTTAGCGATACAAGTTATTATTGCGCAAAAAGTCACTACGCCAACGCTTATTTTTGATGAAGTGGATGTAGGTATTTCTGGACCAACTGCAGCAGCTGTAGGCAAGCTTTTACGTCAATTAGGTAAATCAACTCAAGTTATCTGCGTAACCCATTTACCGCAAGTTGCCAGCTCGGGGCATCAGCAGTTTTTTGTGGCCAAAGAAATTGCCAATGGCGAAACCTTTACACAAATGTTGCCACTCAGTAAACATGGCCGTATTGATGAAATTGCCCGTTTACTTGGTGGTGATAACATCAGTAAAACAGCCAAAGCTAACGCAAAAGAGTTAATTATGGCGCATGCTTAATTAAGCTAAAACAAAACCTACGTTTAGACTATTTTTAAATACAACCATCTATTAAGCCTTACTTATATAAAGCAAGGCTTAATAACTAACAATAGAACACATATAAATCATGACGATAACAACATTGCCAATAAAATTAATTAGCCTTCTTTTTTGTTTTACACTTTTAACGGGTTGTAATGATTACTTTATAAATACCACGCAACTGACAAATAGCACATGGCAACCACTTTTAGTCATTGCATTTATTAGCCTATTTTTGATCCCATTAATTAGCTTAGCGCTGCTTATATTTAGTCAATGGAAGCACCTTCAGTTTAAAATAACTCTGCAACGTTATTTACATGGCTCACTTGTTTTAATGCTCGCCATAGCATGGTTTATCGAATTAAGCTTAGTGCAACGCGCTGATAACCGTATGGATTTGATGTTAACGCTGTGCGCGCTAGCCACTCAAATGGTATTAGTCGTAGCTGCTTTTGTACTTGTTAATAAACAACAAAAAATGCACCACCGCGCTAAAAACTTTCTGTAAAGCATTGTTTAAAACAACAATTAAAAACATTTACTTTACATAATTGACACATTTAATTTAGCAACATACACTCAATAAAATAAAAAAATCGATGGAATGAATAATGAGCGCTACACAATCTAAAATCACCCAGCTAAAACGTTGTTATGCAACATTACAACTGGGTGTTGCTAAAGCTGATGGCCGCCTTACTCTTACTGATAACCTGCTGCATTTTGAAGCCCTCAATAAACAACTTAACTTAGGTTGTTATGCCATCAAACTTAATAATATTTCCCATGTCGAAAAATGCGCAGCTAAAGCCGGCGGTTTAATCCCTATCACCACCGCTGGAATCAAAATAACCACCAAAGAAAATTATCATCTAGAGTTTATTTTAGCTGAACCCGATGAGTGGCTTAATTGCCTGCAAGCTAGTCATTAAGCATTAAAGGAAAGGTACTAGGCTGGAGGTTCTAGGCGCTAGGAAAAGCCAAAACAGTTCGGCGTTAAATTTATCACCTTAGGTTGTGGTTGAGAGCAACGAAACCCAACGATGAATGATTAAAACTGAATGACGGCTTAGAGCGAGAACCAGCCATTGAAAAAGTTAAATTTATTCCTGTGTTTTGAGTAGAAATCTAATTTTGTCCAATAACATTATTAAACGCCGTTTTGGGGCAAAATAACATGCTTAATTTCTAGATGTTTTAATTACTTGTTTACAAAGGTAATTATTGGTGAAATTATCATGGTATGTAATACACGCCGTTTTGGTGTGTTATAAACCACCAAAATGGAGTAAACATGCTTAGTGAACAAAAGTTAACTGATATAGAAAAACAAATATTAGATGAAAAGAAAACTGTAGATTTTGATACAAGAGAATTTACAATCGAGTTCTTAGTTCAAAAATATTTAACCGATATTGAATCGGAAGAAAACGATATATTTGTCCCTGAATATCAACGCGATTTTGTATGGGATGAAGTACGTCAATCACGACTAATAGAATCAATTACTTTAGGGCTTCCAATACCTATCGTTTTTATGGCTGAAGATGCCCAAGGGCGACTGGAAATTGTAGATGGCTCACAAAGAATCAGAACATTAGCTGCTTTTATCTCAGACGATCTAAAGTTAACCCGACTTGAAAAACTGACCGAACTAAATGACTTAACATTTGGAGACTTGCCTAAATCTCGTCAAAAAAAGATTAAAAACACACCCATAAGAATGATCGTTCTTTCTGAATCGGCAACAGAAGAAGTTAGAAACGATCTGTTTGAACGAATAAATCGTGGTAGTGATTTATTGCGTAATATGGAAAAAAGGAAAGGCATCTACCCAGGAACTTTCAATGACTTTATATACAAAGAATGTGCTAAAAATGAACTGTTAGTTAAACTTGCACCATTAGGGAAAAGTGTACTTAATAGACAGGAACATGAAGAATTAATTCTCAGGTTTTTTGCATTAATGGATTCATACCCCAAATTTCCAACATATGGACGAGGCATTGGTGTAATGCTCGACGAATATATGGAAGAAAAAAATAAGACTTTTACTCCTGATGAAAGAGAAATTAAAAAGAAGCAATTCACTGATATGTTAGAGTTTGTGGATGAGGTTTTTGAAAATGGCTTCCGTAAGAAAAATGGCAATTCAATAACAAGAATTTTCTTTGAAGCAATTTCTGTTGGAGTTCATCTAGCTCTCCAAAATGGTAATACTCTTAATACATCCAAACTGGACGCAGGCGAATGGCTTAAAGATCAAAATTTCAAACGCCTAATCTCTGGCACGCATCGTACTCATAGCCCTGATAAAATTAATAAGCGCATAGATTTTGTGAAAAGCCAGTTAATTAATAGGTAGGTGACAGCCTTGCATACAATTAAAGATGATTTTGAAGAGAAGCGACTGGAAGCTGAAATTTTAATTAATCATATCCAAGATATTTCTAACGAAACAGGGAGCGTCAATAAAGTAGCAATATTAAAATCAGCATTCATTATACTCCTTTACAATGTGATTGAATCGACAGCGGTTCTAATACTTGAGAGAGTACATGAGAAAGTTTCTCGACACCAATATTGCGAATTGTCAGAGCAACTTAAAAAGCTTTATATTGAATGCTATATGTTCAATGAGAGCAAAAAGAAACAACAAGTAGCGTTGGATTTGATTATTGGTAACTCTCTTGCTTTTCCTGATTTTGAGGAACTAACAAAAAAGATAAATCTTTTTTCTGGCAATCTTGATGCCAGAGAGTTAAGCAAAATTATGGGGCGTTATGGAATAGGAAAAATAACAAGCTTAAATAAAGAAAAGCTGGTCATAGTTAAAAATAAGAGAAACAAAATTGCACATGGCGAAGTTATGTTTAAGGAATGTTGTCGTGATTCCACTCATAAAGAATTATCTGTAATTAAAACTGCTGTTTTTGATTCATTAAATCAAATGATTTTACTGACAGATAAATATTTTGAGCAAAAAAGGTATCTCGTACATTGAGTTATTGGCCGCTAATCGGGTAGCCGGAGGTCTCTAACCTCCAGCCCCCACACCACCCATCATGCGGGTCCGCAATGGGCGGTTCATCTCCCGTAATGAATATTGATCCAAATATCTCTCAATGACACTAAACCT
>NZ_JACJDM010000068.1:0-22141 GCF_014163545.1 Pseudoalteromonas sp. SR45-6 | reverse complement strand
CCGCGCTAATAACTATTAGCGCGGCTTTTTTATGGTTATTTACTGAGTTCAGAAATAACCACGTAGACCAATTCTAAAGTTACGCCCGGGTAGTGGCGCTTCATCTTTAATAAATGAACTATGTACAAAACCCAGTTCATCCGTAATATTATCAACGTTGATATAAAACTGTGTATCTACCGGACCGACACTTAATTGGTAATTTGCTTGCGCATCAAACAGTGTATAGCTATCAGTTGCGGTTTCATAAGCCGTAATATCACGTTGTTCAAAGTAGTGTGTGCCAGTTAAGCTGAACTGCCAATCACTGATATTATACTGTAATTCTGAACCTAACTTATTTGCCGGAATACGCGGTAAATACCCTTCATCATCAGCAAGTTTTGCAGTGGTTGAGTCACCAAATACTTTTACCATCGCATTTGAATTTAATTGATAATGTGCGTCAAATTCAATGCCGTATAATTTCGCATCTTTACTGACAAATTGATAAACAGCCATACCATCATCGTGGCCAGGCTCTGCAGCTTCAAGGCCGTGCTCTTCATCAAACACTAACCCCGTGTTCTGCTGATAGTAAAAATTGGCAATGTCGTTATAGAAAAAGTTAACCGTATAACCAAAATCGCCACTAAAGCGTCTAAAGCCAAAATCAATATTGGTTGATGTTTCTTGTTTGATATTTTCAGGTTCGAAGTGAATTTCACCGTCTTCTATCGCGTAGCCTAAACCAAGCTCATAGGTGCCAGTTGCAATATGGACACCATTTGATAATAGCTCGGCTGATAACGGTGCGCGTTCAGAGTGTGACACGCTCAGCGCAATACTTTGTCCGGGTGTATATTGCCAAATAGCGCCTGCTGAAGCGCTCAGATTAGTAAAGCTTTTACTGTAAGGCGTTATTTCATTGGCATGTTCATCAGTATGATCATCTTCATGGTCATGGTCATGGTCATGCGCAGCAGCACCGACATTACTATCAATATTATAATCTTCAATACGCGCACCTAATTCTAATGTCACGTCGCCAAACTGTTTTTCTTCGAGGATAAATAATGCATGAGTAGTCGTTTTGCTAGCGGGTGTGAAGGCTTCTTCACCATCGGCATCATAATCAGAGTCACTAAAATGATAACCAGCCATACCATGCCAATTACCTAACTTATGCTCAATATTTAAACGTGCTTCAGTGGTTTCATTACTAAAGATAGTACCGATCGCGCCATCTTCAATTTCAGCATGGCGATAATCAGTATAACCTAGACGTAAATTAATAGTTTCAATCCAGTTGTTGTGTAATGCATAGCTCATCAAACCTTGCCAGCGATCTTGTTCTACACGCGCATAAACGGCTTCTTCTTCGCCTTCATCATGCTCGTGTTCGTGATCATGGCCATGTTCATGTTCATGGCTATGTGCTGGAATACCGTAATCGGTTTCAATACGGCCATAAGAAACACCTAGCGTTAAATGCTCACCTACATAGCTGGTACCAAAGTTAACGGTTTGGCTATCAATAAAGGTATTTTTTACCGAGGTGGCTGTTTCATGCTCTTCTTCGTCATGACCCTCATGATCTTCGTGCTCTTCTTCAGGTAAGTTAAAACGCGGAGTTTGGTAGTCATCACCAGTGCGTTTGGTACCGTCAAAATGGAAGTTAAAGTTGTTATGGCCCGTCTCAAGCTTGGCAGCATAGGTGTTGGCATTTGAAACCGTGTCATGGCTGTATTCAACAGCCCCAGTTAACTGCTCGATATTATCAGTTGGAATGCGGTTATCTACTACGTTAACTACGCCACCAATCGCGCCTGAGCCATAAAGTAGCGTAGCTGGGCCACGCAAAACTTCAATCTGTTCTGCAGCTAGGCTGTCATTCGATGTTGCGTGATCTGGGCCAATACGTGACGCATCGCTGCTGTCTAAGCCATTTTGGGTGATTTTAACGCGAGGGCCATCTAGGCCACGGATTATAGGGCTAGATGAAACAGGGCCAAAATAGCTGGCATTAACACCTGGAAGGCCTTTGAGCGTTTCGCCTAACGTGGGTTTTGCTTTATTGCGCAGTTCATCACCACTGAGTACACTCACTGGTGAAATCATCTCTAAGCTATTTTTATGCAGGGCAGAGGCATACACAACGACAGATTCAACTGACGTAGGTACAAGCGTGATATTTAGAGCAGAACTGGTTTCAGTTACTTGAACTCTAGCATCAACAAAATTATTTTTACTAATATGTAATTGGCTATTAGCATCAATATTAATACTAAATCGGCCATTCTCGTCAGTTTTAATTGACTGTGCTTTACCGTGTACGTGCACATCGGCATAGCTGAGTGGTTGCTTGTTATTGTCAAAAACTTGCCCAGTTACCAGCGCAGCATGAGCAGAAAAAGAGCTTAAAGCAGTGATAATTGCAGTTGATATTAATGAATGTCGGATCATGGTTACTACGTTGTTGCTATTATGTTGTGATATAATATAACACCATCATTTGTGCTGATCAATAATGTTATACCATAACTTTTAAAATAAACGTGCTTATATCAGATTGGGCTATACTCAATAGGAGTAACGGCGAGACTGGTGAATATTATGTCTGATAAAACACGTATTTTTAAAGCACGATTTAGCATAGCTGATCTGCGTCATCAGCGTAATCACAAAGAAATTTTTACCACAGCGTTGACTAAAAATGAAACACTGGAGCATTTTGTTTTAAAGCTGTTAGGCTATTGTATTTTATCTTATGACAGCCATGCAGTGCTTAATAAACTTGCTGATAAACTACAGCCAGATGTAGGAATTCAAGCGTTGGATGAACATTATAAAACCTGGTTAAGTGTTGATAAACCTGACCTTGATGAATTAGTTAAGATCGCTAAGCAAGTGGATGAATTATTAATTTTAACAACGGGCAATAGTGAATGGTTAACGCAATCTCAGTCACGGTTAAAGTTATTTGATAATAGCCATATTATTGAGATTGACCAGCAGTTTATTGATGATATTCAGGTGGATTTAACCCGCAGTTTAAATTGGGATGTAACCATAGATGAAAGTAGTTTAATGATCAGTGATAAAATACATTGCTATGAAACAAAGCAGTTTGACTGGCATTAACAAATTACTTCAAATTGAGAGTGATATTGCCATCGGGTTTACAGCAGCACAGCAGTACTTCTCCATCACGTACAAAGGCGAGTGGTTCTTCGTTATAGGTGACTTGCCCTGCTACTAGGGTTGCTCTACAGGCACCACAATATCCTTCTCTACACTGAAAAGGAATTTCATATTGCTGTTGTTCTAGGCAGTCTAAAAGGGAATGACAGCCAGTGTCAAAATCTACACACTGGCTATTATCTGCAAAGTGGATCTTTGCAGTTTTGTTGCTGGTCATTAGAGATCGAAGTCACCGAAATCAGAGGCATTAACTTGAGAGTCAATTTGGCCTACAAGGTATGAGCTGATCTCCGCTTCTTGTGGAGCAACTTGTACATTGTCTGACACTAACCATGAATTGATCCATGGGATAGGGTTACTGCTGGTTTTAAACTGTGTTGGTAAACCAACTGCAGTCATACGAGCATTAGTAATGTACTCAACGTATTGGCATAAAATATCTTTGTTTAAGCCAATCATTGAACCATCTTTAAACAGGTATTCAGCCCATTCTTTTTCTTGTTCAGCAGCATCAACAAACATCTTGATCGCTTCATCACGACACTGGGCTGCTACGATAGCCATTTCAGGATCGTCTTTACCATCTTGCATAATATTCAAAATATGCTGAGTACCAGAAAGATGAAGCGCTTCATCACGGGCGATCAGCTTAATAATTTTAGCGTTACCTTCCATTAATTCTCGCTCTGCAAACGCAAATGAACAGGCAAAGCTGACATAAAAACGGATCGCTTCTAAGATATTCACTGACATCATTGCAAGGTATAAAAGCTTTTTAAGTTCAAATAAACTGATATGAACTGTTTCGCCATTAAGTTCATGTTTACCTTCACCGTATAAGTTATACACAGCCACTTTATTAATTAATTCATCGTAATATTTAGTTACGGCATCAGCACGTTCACTGATCTTTTCGTTACTAACAATATCATCAAAAATAAGCTCAGGGGCTTGGGTAACGTTACGAATAATATGTGTATATGAACGGCTATGGATTGTTTCACTAAATGCCCATGTTTCAATCCAGGTCTCAAGTTCTGGGATCGACACAATTGGCAGTAACGCAACATTAGGCGAGCGACCTTGCACACTATCAAGCAATGTTTGATATTTTAAGTTACTTAAAAAGATATGTTTTTCGTGATCAGGTAAAGCCTGAAAATCTAACCGATCTTTACTTACATCGACTTCTTCAGGACGCCAAAAAAACGATAGTTGTTTTTCAATTAGCTTTTCGAAAATAGGGTACTTCTGTTGATCATAACGCGATACGTTAACGGTTTGGCCGAAAAACATCGGTTCTTGTAGTTGGTTATTATGGTTTCGGCTAAAAGTAGTATAAGACATAAGATCACTCAAAAAACGAACAGGGCAAAGCGGGCGTATAGCCCGCTTCCAATTTATATTTATTACCGATTAGATTTTACACGCACCGCCTGCACAATCATCATCTTCCACTTCTGGTGTATCTTCTTGCATATCAGATGCACCATCACGGGTGTTATGGTAGTAAAGGGTTTTAACGCCAAGTTTGTAAGCACCCAGTAAATCTTGTAATAAGACCTTCATTGGTACTTTACCACCTTCAAACTTATTTGGATCGTAGTTAGTATTGGCAGAAATTGTTTGGTCAACAAACTTTTGCATAATACCCACTAATTCTAAATAACCTTTATTTGATGGGATATCCCACAATAATTCATAATTATTTTTAAGGCGTTCATACTCAGGTACAACTTGTTTTAAAATACCATCTTTACTGGCTTTAACACTGATATGACCACGTGGTGGTTCAATACCATTAGTTGCATTTGAAATTTGCGACGATGTCTCAGATGGCATCAACGCAGATAACGTTGAGTTACGCATACCATGCTCTTTGATATTGGCACGTAATGTATCCCAATCTAAATGCAATGGTTCATCACAAATTTTATCCAAATCACGTTTGTACGTATCGGTTGGCATAATACCTTGCGAATACGTTGTTTCGTTAAATTTAGGACATGCACCACGTTCTTTAGCCAGTTCATTTGAGGCTTTCATTAGGTAATACTGAATTGCTTCAAATGTTTTGTGAGTCAATGCATTGGCACTGCCATCAGAATAACGTTTGCCATTTTTAGCAAGGTAATATGCGTAGTTGATTACGCCTATTCCGAGTGTACGACGGCCCATCGTTGCATTATGTGCTGCTGGCACCGGGTAGTCTTGGAAATCCAGTAAGTTATCAAGTGCACGTACCGCAAGTTCTGCAAGCTCTTCAAGTTCATCCAGTGACTCAATCGCACCTAAGTTAAAGGCCGACAGCGTACACAGTGCAATTTCACCTTCTTCATCATTAACATTGTTAAGTGGTTTAGTTGGCAATGCAATTTCTAAACATAAGTTAGATTGGCGAATTGGTGCCACTTTAGCAATGAATGGGCTGTGTGTATTACAGTGGTCAACATTTTGTAAATAGATGCGGCCAGTGCTAGCACGCTCTTGTGCAAACATTGAAAACAGCTCAATAGCTTTAATACGTTTTTTACGAATTGACTCGTCTTGTTCATATTGTACGTAAAGACGATCAAATTCATCTTGATCTTCAAAAAATGCATCATATAAACCAGGCACATCAGACGGGCTGAATAATGTGATGTAATCATCTTTGATCAAACGTGAGTACATTAGTTTATTAAACTGTACACCGTAATCTAAATGACGAACGCGGTTATCATCAACACCACGGTTGTTTTTAAGCACTAATAAGTTTTCAACTTCTAGATGCCAAAGTGGATAGAACAGGGTTGCTGCGCCACCACGGACACCACCTTGCGAACAACTTTTAACAGCCGTTTGAAAGTGCTTATAAAACGGGATACAACCGGTGTGGTATGCTTCACCATTGCGAATAGGGCTACCTAGTGCGCGAATACGACCAGCATTAATACCAATACCTGCACGTTGCGATACGTATTTTACAATCGCTGATGAGGTTGCATTAATTGAATCTAGGCTGTCACCGCATTCAATCAGTACACATGAACTGAATTGACGCGTAGGGGTACGAACTCCCGCCATAATAGGCGTAGGTAATGAAATTTTGAACAATGACACTGCATCGTAAAAACGCTTTATGTAGTCTAAACGCGTTTCTTTTGGGTAATCAGAGAACAAGCTTGCCGCAACTAAAATATATAAAAACTGTGCGCTTTCATAAATTTCACCCGTAACACGGTTTTGTACTAAATATTTACCTTCAAGCTGTTTAACAGCAGCATAGCTGAAGTTTAAATCACGTCCATGATCAAGGTATTCATCCAGTTGATCAATTTCTTGCTCTGTGTAGTCAGCTAGTAAGTGTGCATCGTAACGCTTATCTTCAACTAACTTAACGATATGATCATACAAGCGCGGTGGCTCAAATTGACCATAGGCTTTTTTACGCAAATGGAATACAGCTAAGCGGGCTGATAAATATTGATAATCAGGCGACTCTTTAGAGATCTGATCAGCGGCCGCTTTGATGATGGTTTCATGGATGTCTTCAGTACGAATACCATCATAAAACTGGATGTGCGATTTCAGCTCAACTTGTGAGACAGACACATTATTTAGACCTTCGGCGGCCCAAGCAATAACGCGATGGATCTTATCTAAATCAAGTGACTCTTTACGGCCGTCACGTTTGCTTACAGATAGCTGTTGGTTCATAGTTTTGCCTGTATTCCTTGGGATATAATATTTTTTAGTGACACATTTTTCTTAAAATAAATTTTTTATTGCAATAAAACTGTATTAGCGCGAATTTAATTGAATAACATTTAGCCACAACATCTGGTGTTCATCAAATTCTAGATCACAAGATAGTGTGGTATGCGATCATTTGCAAGGGGCATAAACGCCCCTAATTGTGGATAACGTTGGGATAACACGCTTGTGTTAGTAGCCATTAACCTTTGACCATCTGATTAAAATGAAATTTATAAAAATCAACTGATGATCGATTAAATTTACGCATTTTAAAAATAAATTTTGGCTGCTTTTTTTATCAACAAACAATGTGCAAAAAGTAACACGATCACAATATGTAGTGGTTAAAATTTGACATGGCACTATATATGGTTAAATGCATCAATAGGTGATTGCCAATTAAAATCGGCTTGCCAACTCAATGCTTCAGCTTCACTAGGGATGTAGCCCCACAACGCAGCAGCGCTGTGCATGTTTGCAGCCTTGGCTGCAATTATGTCACGCTGCGCATCACCGATATACAAACAACGATTCGGATCAACATCTAACAGTTGGGCTGTATGCAGTAAAGGTAAAGGTGATGGTTTAGCGATATCGAGGGTGTCACCACTGACAATTGCCTGTGCATCTTTGAGTTCAGCAATTGCAGCAACTAATGGAATAGTCAAAAACTCAGGTTTATTAGTCATGATCCCCCATTTGATCTGTTGTTGATCAAGCGCGATCAATAATTGTGCAATTCCAGTAAAGCATTGACTATGGGTGGCAATATTATCTGCGTAGGCCGTTAATAGCTGCTGGCGTAAGTCAGCTTGATTTGGGTGATCGTGCCATTGCTGACCAAATCCAGCTGCAAGCAGCGCCATTGCACCGTTAGAAGCTGCAGGACGATATATATCAGCGGTTACTAATGGTTGGTTATGATCAGCGAGTACGTAATTTAGCGCAGCCCCTAAATCATCTGCGGTATCGAGTAATGTACCGTCTAAATCAAAAATAAAGGCGTCGTAATCAATTGCGGGGGTTGCTGTGTTAAAACCAGCCATTACGCTAGTTTCTCAAAATGCAGAATATAATTAACGCTTACATCGGTATTTAAGCTGTACTGCTTTGATAAAGGGTTATAACTCAATCCCGCACTAGCACGTACTTTGAGGCCTACTTGTTCTGCCCATGCAATGAGTTGTGCTGGTTTGATAAACTTTTTGTGATCATGGGTTCCATCAGGCACCATCTTCAATAATTTTTCCGCCCCGATAATTGCGTACAAATATGCTTTTGGGGTTTTGTTTAATGTAGAGAAAAATACATCAGCACCAGGTTTCGCTAATTCTGCTACTGCATGAATGATAGATGCAGGGTCTGGCACATGCTCTAACATTTCCATACAAGTAATTGTATCAAAGCGGGCAGGGTGTTCGCTGGCATACTGTTCGGCAGGTATTTTTATATAGTCAACGTTTACACCGGTTTCTAAACTGTGCAGTTTCGCAACGGTTAACGGCTCTTGACCCATATCAATACCAGTCACATGTGCGCCCATTCGCGCCATACTTTCACTCAATATACCGCCACCACAGCCGACATCGAGTGTTTCTTTGTCGAATAAGCCTTTGGCCTTGTCGGCAATAAAATCTAATCTTAATGGATTAATTTCATGAAGGGGTTTAAATTCGCCTTCACGATCCCACCAACGCTCAGCGATGGCTTCAAACTTTGCAATTTCTGCACTATCTACATTCTGATGTTCGGTCATAAAAAACTTCCTCGTCAATCTCAGGCCATTATATAGGGGTAAATTAATAAATCGCAAAGATTTAGCGCCTGTAAATCTAAATAAATTGTGGTAGCATGACTTGGTAATAATAACTAAATCCCCGCAAGCGCCCATATGTGGCACTTTCGTGGGTCAATACTGAAGGAATGTGATATCAAATGACTGATTTCGCCAATGAAATTCTGCCAGTCAATATTGAAGACGAGTTAAAAAACTCCTATTTAGATTACGCAATGAGCGTAATAGTAGGACGAGCACTACCAGACGTACGTGATGGTTTAAAACCTGTTCACCGCCGCGTTTTGTTTGCTATGAACGAGCTTAATAATGATTGGAATAAGCCTTACAAAAAATCAGCCCGTGTGGTTGGTGATGTAATTGGTAAATACCATCCCCATGGCGACAGTGCGGTGTATGACACAATCGTACGTATGGCCCAGCCATTCTCTTTACGTTATATGTTAGTTGACGGCCAAGGTAACTTTGGTTCAGTTGATGGTGACTCAGCAGCAGCAATGCGTTATACCGAAGTCCGTATGGCGAAAATGTCTCATGAGCTTTTGGCTGATCTTGAAAAAGAGACTGTTGATTTTGTACCTAACTATGATGGTACAGAGCAAATTCCTGACGTATTACCGACCAAAGTTCCTAACTTATTAGTGAACGGTTCATCGGGTATTGCGGTAGGTATGGCGACGAACATTCCTCCTCATAACTTAACTGAAGTTGTGAATGGCTGTTTAGCACTTATTCAAAACCCTGAATTAACCATTCATGAACTAATGGATTATATTCCGGGCCCAGATTTTCCAACTGCGGCAATTATCAACGGTAAAAAAGGCATTGAACAAGCCTATTTAACTGGCCGTGGCAAAGTGTACATGCGTGCACGTGCGGAAATTGAAGTTGACGAAAAAACCCATCGTGAAACGATCATCGTTCACGAGATCCCTTATCAAGTAAATAAAGCCCGCTTAATTGAAAAGATTGCTGAGCTTGTTAAAGATAAGAAGATTGAAGGCATTAGTGCATTACGTGATGAATCAGATAAAGACGGTATGCGTATCGTTATCGAGATCAAACGTGGTGACGTAGGCGAAGTGATCTTAAACAACCTGTATGCACAAACTCAGTTACAAACTGTGTTTGGTATGAACATGGTTGCGTTGATCAATAACCAGCCTAAGTGTTTCAACTTAAAAGAAATGCTTGAAGAATTCATCATTCACCGCCGTGAAGTAGTGACTCGTCGTACGGTATTTGACCTACGTAAAGCCCGCGATCGTGCACACATGCTTGAAGGCTTAGCAATTGCACTTGCTAACATTGACCCAATTATCGAGCTTATTCGTAACTCACCAACGCCAGCTGAAGCTAAAGTAGCACTTGCTAGCCGCCCGTGGGAATTAGGTAATGTAAAAGCCATGCTTGAAAAAGCCGGTGAAGCAAATGTTGCCCGTCCAGATTGGTTAGCGGATGACTTAGGCATTCGTGATGGTCAGTATTATATTTCTGAGCAACAAGCCCAAGCAATTCTAGATTTACGCTTACACAAGCTTACTGGTCTTGAACATGAAAAGATTCTAAGCGAATACCAAACGTTATTAGATTTAATTGCCGAGCTTTTATATATTCTTGCTAATCCTGAGCGTTTAATGGAAGTTATCCGCGATGAGTTAGTTGAAATTAAAGAGCAATACGGCGACGAACGTCGTACTGAAATTAATGCAGCGGCTCATGATATTAGTCTTGAAGACTTGATCACAGAAGAAGACGTAGTAGTAACCCTATCTCACGAAGGGTATGTGAAGTATCAGCCATTGTCTGATTACGAAGCACAGCGCCGTGGTGGTAAAGGTAAATCAGCAACCAAGATGAAAGATGAAGATTTCATTGAACGTCTACTAGTTGCTAATACTCACGATACTATTTTATGTTTCTCAACGGCAGGTCGCTTATATTGGCTTAAAGTGTATCAATTACCACTTGCCAGTCGTGCAGCCCGTGGTAAGCCAATTGTAAACTTATTGCCGCTTGAAGCAGACGAACGTATTACGGCTATCTTGCCAGTACGTGAGTATGAAGAAAATAAATACATCTTTATGGCAACTGCATTTGGTACCGTGAAGAAAACACCATTGACTGCGTATAGCCGTCAACGTGCTAGCGGTATTATTGCCGTTAACTTAAACGACGGTGATAGCTTGATTGGTGTCGATATCACTGATGGTAGCAACGAAATCATGTTGTTTACTGATGCTGGTAAAGTTGTTCGCTTTAAAGAAGCCGAAGAATCACCTGTTTTAGATGAAAACGGCAACCCAGTACTTGATGAAAACGGTAACCCGGAAATCAAGTTCAAGGGTGTTCGTCAGATGGGCCGAACTGCAACAGGTGTTCGTGGTATTAAGATGGCTGAAGGCCAACGTGTTGTATCATTAATTGTACCTAAGACGAATGGTGCTATCTTAACCGTGACAGAAAACGGCTACGGTAAGCGTACATTGCTCAGTGACTACCCTGCTAAGAGTCGTGCGACTCAAGGTGTGGTATCAATCAAAGTAAGTGAGCGTAACGGTGCTGTAGTTGGTGCTGTACAAGTTGACGATAACGATGAAATCATGATTATCTCTAATCGAGGTACTCTGGTGCGAACTCGCGTTAATGAAGTTTCTACCGTTGGGCGAAATACCCAAGGTGTTATTTTGATAAGAACTATTGACGAAGAGCAAGTAGTTGGTTTACAACGTATCGAAGAGATCGAAATCGATGAGCTTAACGCTATTATCGAAGGTGAAAGCGTTGAACTAGTCGACACTGTTAATGATGACGCTGGGGATAATCCTCCAGAGGCATAACATTAATCATTAAAGCGGCTTCGGCCGCTTTTTTTTACTATAAAAATCAAAAAAATTAATTGTTAAAATTAGCAATTAAAAACAATTGTTAAATTACTGGAATGAGGAAAGGTAATGAGTATATATAATTTTTGTGCTGGGCCTGCAATGTTACCGCCAGCTGTGATGGAAAAAGCACAAAAAGAATTTCTTGATTGGCAAGATTTAGGTGTATCGGTGATGGAGATCAGTCACCGTAGTAAAGAATTTTTAGCATTAACGGCACAATGTGAAGCAAGCTTACGCCGGTTAATGAATATCAGCGATGAATTTGAAGTGCTGTTTATGCATGGCGGTGGTCGAGGCCAATTTGCTGCAGTGCCACTGAACCTGCACCAAGCAGGTAAAGACGCCGTATATTGTGAAAATGGTGTGTGGTCTAAAGGTGCGGTTGACGAAGCGGTTAAATTTACTACCGTCACTGAGCTTGATGTCCGTAATGACACAAATGAGCAATTTTCTATCAAACCAGTTAGTGAGTGGCAATTTCCAGCCGATCCTTCATACATCCACTATTGTCCAAATGAAACCATTGATGGCATTGAAGTGTTTGATGTACCAAGTCACCCAACAGCGCCGATCGTTGCAGACATGTCATCAACTATTTTATCGCGTGAGTTTGATGTTGATCAGTTTGATTTAATTTACGCTGGTGCACAAAAGAATATTGGTCCATCAGGCCTTGCCATTGTGATTATTCGTAAAACGTTGCTTGAGCGTGAAGGGGTTGCAAAGCCAGGTATATTTGATTACGCACTCGAAGTAAAACAAGGCAGCATGTATAACACGCCACCTACGTTTGCTTGGTATTTAGCGGCAGAAGTATTTGACTGGCTTGAGAAAAATGGTGGTGTTAAAGCCATGGAACAGCAAAATATAGCAAAAGCCGAACTGCTGTACGGCTTTATTGATGAATCACCGTTTTATAGCAATAAGGTTGCTAAGCATTGTCGTTCACGTATGAATGTGCCTTTTTGGCTCAATGATGAAAGCTTAAATGCACAGTTTTTAGCCCAAGCAAAAGAAGCTGGCTTACTTGCACTTGAAGGTCACCGTATTGTTGGCGGTATGCGTGCGAGTATTTACAACGCCATGCCACTTGCCGGTGTACAAGCGTTAGTTGACTTTATGGCGAAATTTGCCAAGGAGCACAGTTAATGGAGCAGTTACGCTTAGAGCCAATTAATCTAGTAAATGGCAGTGTTACCTTACCTGGCTCAAAAAGTTTATCAAATCGTATTTTATTGTTAGCGGCACTTGCGCAAGGCACAACGGTTGTAGAAAACTTATTAGACAGTGATGATATTCGTCATATGCTTGGTGCATTAAAATTATTGGGCGTTGATGTCAGTCTTAATGATGATAAAACTGTAGCCACTGTAAAAGGTGTTGGCGGGCAGTTTTTGACTCCAGCTGAGCCATTGTTTTTAGGTAATGCAGGCACTGCGTATCGCCCACTGACTGCGGTTTTAGCCGCTGTGAAGGGAAACTATGAACTAATTGGCGAGCCACGTATGGAGGAACGTCCAATTGGTCACCTAGTTGATGCATTACAAGCGCTCGGTGGGGATGTTAGTTATTTAAAAAATAAAGACTATCCGCCACTTAAAATTGTTGGTGGGCAAATTAATGGCGGCAACGTTGCAATTGATGGCAGTATTTCGAGCCAATTTCTTACCGCATTATTAATGGCTGCGCCGTTATTTAATGGCGATACGTGCATTACAATTAAGGGTACGCTGGTATCTAAACCGTATATTGATATTACCTTAGATGTAATGGCTCGCTTTGGCATATCGGTAACTCACGATAACTATAAAACCTTTACTGTAAAAGGTGCGCAGCAATACCAAGCTGTTGAGCGTATTATGGTTGAAGGGGATGCATCAAGTGCATCTTACTTTGTCGCTGCGGCGGCAATTGCCGGTGGTGAAATAGAGATCAAAGGCGTAGGCGCAAAATCTGTGCAAGGCGATATTGGCTTTGCAAAAGTGATGGAGCAGGTCGGTGCTAAAATAGATTGGTATGACGAGCGCTTAGTGGTACGTAAAGGCGAATTAAAAGGTGTGGATATCGATGCCAATGCTATTCCTGATGCGGCGATGACCCTTGCGACAGTGGCGTTATTTGCAGATGGTCCAACCGCTATTCGTAATATCTATAACTGGCGCGTAAAAGAAACTGATCGCTTACATGCAATGGCGACGGAGCTGCGTAAAGTGGGCGCTGAGGTAGTTGAAGGTGAAGATTTCATCGAAATAACACCGCCAAAACACTTTAACGATGTGGCGATTGATACCTATGACGACCACCGTATTGCGATGTGTTTTGCCATGGTAGCTGTAGGCGGCAAGCCAATAACTATCAATGATCCTAAGTGTACATACAAGACATTTCCAACATTTTTCAATGTACTAGCATCAGTTAGTCAATAAATGACTAAAGTTGAAATATAAAAAGTTACATACAAAAAGCGGATATATTTAATTAAGTAACGTATAATGTCGCAGTTTTATTTTGGTGTGCATTGCAGGAGGTTTAAATGCAGGCGTTATTAATGCCCGTGATCACCGTTGATGGCCCAAGTGGTTCAGGTAAAGGAACTGTTTGTCGCTTGTTAGCCGATAAATTAGGGTGGGATGTACTGGATAGTGGCGCGATTTATCGCGTATTAGCACTAGCAGCACTTCATCACCAAATTGCACTAGACAACGAAGAGGCATTGGTGCCTTTAGCTGCTAACTTAGATGTGCAGTTTTTAGTTGATAGTCAAACTAACGCTGGAAAGGTTATTCTGGAAGGTGAAGATGTATCAACAACAATTCGAAATGAAGAAGTAGGAGCTGCCGCTTCAAAAGTAGCAGCCTTACCGCGCGTTAGAGAAGCATTATTACGGCGCCAACGTGCATTTCGAACTGAAAATGGGCTAATAGCCGATGGCCGCGATATGGGCACTGTGGTGTTCCAAGATGCTCCATTAAAAATTTATTTAACCGCTAGTGCAGAAGAACGCGCGCGCCGACGTTTTGTTGAGTTGAATGAACGCGGTCTTGATGTTACACTAAGTGGTCTATTAGAAGATATTCAAGCACGTGATGACCGCGATATGAATCGTGCCGTTGCGCCGCTTGTACCAGCTGACGATGCTATTGAACTCGATACTAGCGAGCTTAATGCACAGCAAGTGTTTGATAAGGTTATGACTTTATTAGATGCAGCGATCGTCGAAGGTAAACTTCCAAAACGACGATAAACTATTTATGCGCCAGCAGGATGCCAGTGCTATTTTAACAACCCCATGCAGCATGGTTGCTTATTGGTAATAATATATGAGACGTATATTCGTATGTCAGAAAATTTTGCGCAGTTATTTGAAGAAAGCTTAAAGGGTTTTGAAGCAGAGCAAGGCTCTATCGTTAAAGGTACAGTTATCTCTATCGAGAACAACATTGTACTTGTAGATGCTGGTCTTAAATCAGAAAGTGCTATCCCTGCAGAGCAGTTCAAAAATGCTGCTGGTGAACTAGAAGTTGCTGTTGGCGACGAAGTAGATGTTGCACTAGATGCAATTGAAGACGGTTTCGGTGAAACTATCCTTTCTCGTGAGAAAGCGAAGCGTCACGAAGCGTGGATCCGTCTTGAGAAAGCATGTGAAGAGCAAGAGACTGTTACTGGTGTTATCAACGGTAAAGTTAAAGGCGGTTTCACTGTTGAAGTTGATTCAATCCGTGCTTTCCTACCTGGTTCACTTGTTGATGTTCGTCCAGTACGTGACACAACTCACCTTGAAGGCAAAGAGCTTGAATTTAAAGTAATCAAGCTTGATCAAAAACGTAACAACGTTGTAGTTTCACGTCGTGCAGTTATCGAATCTGAAAACTCACAAGAACGTGAAGAGCTTCTTGCTAACCTTGTTGAAGGTCAAGAAGTTAAAGGTATCGTTAAGAACCTTACTGACTACGGTGCATTCGTTGACCTTGGTGGTGTTGATGGTCTACTACACATTACTGATATGGCGTGGAAGCGTGTTAAGCACCCTTCAGAAATCGTTAATGTTGGCGACGAAATCGCAGTTAAAGTTCTTAAATTCGACAAAGATAAAACTCGTGTATCTCTAGGCCTTAAACAGCTTGGTGAAGATCCATGGGCAGCTATCGCTGGTCGTTACCCAGAAGGTTCTAAACTTTCTGGTCGTGTAACTAACCTTACAGATTACGGTTGCTTCGTAGAAATCGAAGAAGGCGTTGAAGGTCTAGTACACGTTTCTGAAATGGATTGGACTAACAAGAACATCCATCCTTCTAAAGTTGTTAGCTTAGGCGACACTGTTGAAGTTATGGTTCTTGAAATCGACGAAGAACGTCGTCGTATTTCACTTGGTCTTAAGCAATGTATTGCTAATCCTTGGCAAGAATTTGCTCGTCTTCAAAACAAAGGCGATCAAGTTACTGGTAAGATCAAATCAATCACTGACTTCGGTATCTTTATCGGTCTTGACGGTGGTATTGACGGTCTTGTACACCTTTCAGACATTTCTTGGAATACACCTGGCGAAGACGCTGTACGTGAATTCAAGAAAGGCGACGAAATCACTGCTATCGTATTGCAAGTTGACCCAGAGCGTGAACGTATCTCTCTAGGTGTTAAGCAAATCGAAGCTGACCCATTCAATAACTACCTTGATGCAAACAAAAAAGGTGCTATTGTTAAAGGTAAAGTGACAGAAGTTGATGCGAAAGGCGCAACTGTTGAACTTATCGAAGGCGTTGAAGGTTACATCCGTGTAGCTGATATCGCTCAAGAGCGCGTTGAAGATGCAACTACTGTTGTTTCTGTAGGCGACGAAATTGAAGTGAAATATGTTGGTGTTGATCGTAAGAACCGCACTTTAAGCCTTTCAGTTAAAGCTCTTTTCGAAGCAGAAGAGAAAGAAGTACTAGAAAAGCTTAAGAAAGAAGAGCCAGTGTTCGAAAACGCAATGGCAGCTGCATTCGCAAATGCACAAAAAGACTAATTAATCAGTCTTAATTGGAAGGGCAGTGTTGCCCTTCCTTTATCTCTTTTTAAGGAAACGTTATGACTAAGTCAGAATTGATAGAACAATTAGCCGAGCAACACGCGCATGTACCTGTGAAAGATGTTGAGAATGCTGTTAAAGAAATTCTTGAACAAATGGCCGGCTCATTATCAAGCTCAGATCGTATTGAAATCCGTGGCTTTGGTAGTTTCTCATTACACTTTCGTTCACCTCGCACAGGTCGTAATCCAAAGACTGGCGACACGGTTGAGTTAGAAGGTAAGCACGTACCACATTTTAAACCAGGCAAAGAGTTACGAGATCGCGTAAACGCGAGCATTGCCTAGTTATTTAGTTGGAGTAGTTACTTGTTTAGGGTATTAAAAATTATCCTGGTAGCAATATGCTTAATTTTTGCATTTGTACTTGGTTCGCAAAATCCACAGTTAGTGCAAATAAATTATATTATTGCCAGCAATACTTTACCCCTCGCAATGATAATAAGTATCTGCTTTGCTTTAGGTGTCGCAATTGGTTGTTTTATTAGCTTTAAATTGTTTTCGCAATTAAAGTGGCAAAACTATCGTTTGAAAAAAAAATTAGCGCCTGAAAAAGATAATAATAAGCTTGTTGCTAATAAAGACACCTAACTATGATTGAGCTTTTGTTTTTACTTTTACCTGTTGCGGCTGGTTATGGCTGGATCATGGGTAAAAATAGCGCTAAAAACCAAGCTCATCAACTTAATCGTCAGATCACATCTGAATACAGTAAAGGCTTAAAGTTTTTACTCGACAGAGAGGAAGATCAAGGCCTTGAGCACCTCATCAACTTGCTTGAAGTCGCCGCTGACTCTGTTGAACATTATTCTACATTAGCAACGATGTTTCGCCGCCGAGGTGAATTAGATCGTGCAATAAAAATCCACGAATTACTGCTCAAACACCCAAGCCTTAATGAACAACAAGCTGCTGCTAGTCGCCTTGAACTTGCTGAAGATTATATTATGGCGGGTTTGCTTGATGGCGCCGAAGAACATTTAGTGTGGTTAGTAAAAGCCAACCACAGTGATGCATTAGAGCCGATACTTAATTTATATTCGCAAACACGCGAATGGGAAAAGGGTATCAATATGTTCGAAGCACACAGTGATTTATTTTCAAAGCCGCAACATTTCAAAGCCATCGCTAACTTTTATTGTGAAGCTGCGTTGCTTAGCAATGATCCGCAAATTATGCGCAAAGCCATTAGCCTAAATCATAAAGCGATCCGTCCATTATATGAATTAGGTAAATCAGCATTTGCAAAAGAAGATTACGTAAAAGCAATTTATTATTGGCGTGAGCTGATCTGTAGTTTCACTTTTTTTGCTCCCTTGTTTATAGATGATTTAGCTCACAGTTATGAGCAATTAAACCTAACCCACCAATTTCATGAATTATTACAGCAGCTACTTGATAAGGGTGGGGTGCTAATAAAAATAAAACATTGCCAAGCATTACTTGAGCAAGGGCATACCGAACAAGCAATTAAATTTTTAACTGATAGTTTAAAACGTCAGCCGACAATTCGTGGCTTTAGTTTTTTATTACAGCTATTAGCAAAACAAAATAATGATATTAAAGATGTACTAGACCAAATAGATAAACTGGTCACATCTTATATTGCGACCAAGCCAGATTTTCAGTGCCAACACTGTGGCTTTACCAGTCATACAATTTATTGGGTTTGTCCTTCGTGCAAACATTGGGAAACCATAGTACCGAGCCGTGGTTTAGACGGTTTTTAGTTTTCTATAAAAATATTCACTTACTTCTACAATCAGTTTTAGGAAAGTTATGTCTCTCGAACATTCAAAAAAAGTTCTTATCGCCCTCGATTACGATGATCAGCAAACCGCTTTAAACTTTGTAAAGCAATTATCGCCTGATACATGTCGTTTAAAAGTAGGCAAAGAAATGTTTACCTATTTTGGACCTGCTTTTGTAAAAGAATTAATTGACCTTGGCTTTGACGTATTCTTAGATTTAAAGTTTCATGATATTCCAAATACGGTTGCCAAAGCGGTTACCGCAGCTGCCAAAATGGGTGTTTGGATGGTTAATGTTCACGCCAGTGGCGGTGTTGAAATGATGACTAAAGCCAAACAAGCGCTTGAGCAATTTGGTGATAAAGCGCCATTATTAATTGCCGTTACCGTTTTAACCAGTATGGATGAAAACGAACTAAAGCGTTTAGGTGTTGAAAAAACGCCTGCTGAGCAAGTTATCTATTTAGCAAAACTTGCAAAAGAGTCAGGCCTTGACGGGGTAGTGTGCTCAGCACAAGAAGCGCAAAGTTTAAAGGCTGCTTTAGGGAAAGAGTTTAAATTAGTTACGCCAGGTATTCGCCCAGCGGGCAGTGATGCAGGCGATCAAAAGCGTATTATGACACCAAAGCAAGCGATTGAAGATGGCAGTGATTACCTAGTTGTTGGCCGTCCAATCACACAAGCCGCAGACCCTGTTGCAACATTAAAAGAAATTAATGACTCGATAAAATAAACAGCGGTCTTTTAATTGGTACTATTACTACTATTACTAAGAACAAAGAGCAAAGTATTTACTTTGCTCTTTCTGTTTCTGGGTATACAAACTTAATAACTTGGCGATGAATAGGCTGGAATATGTCAGTTGCGGTTATTCAAAACACAATGTGGCAAAAGGCAAGACGCGACCCCATTTTCCGCGACCCCATTTTCCGCTTCGGCTACCCGATTAGGCTTTATTGGTGATCCCAAAACTTATAGTTTAATGATTTCTCTAGGGATTCTATTTTATTTTTAATCTGGGCTGCACCTGAAGATGAGATTTCACCTTTTTTATGCATTTTTGATATGCTTTCTTTTGTTTTTCTGCGCTCACTAAATCGTTGTCGATTTAGGTCTATACCTTGTGTAAAGCTCTTAGATATAAACTTTAAAATGTCTTCATACTTTATACAGAACTCTATGTATGGTTTAACAGAGTCTGTTATGTCTAGCCACTGACTATTCTGGTCAGCGATTTTATCGAAATCACATGATTTTATAATTGTACTATTCGGAATTCCAGTATTTTTAATTTTACTATCAACATAGACTTTACGTGCTAATTCAGAGCAATATGAGAATTTTTTGGCTGGTTTTCTTTTTGGTAAAATCACATACGGTTGCTTAATATAATAAGCGCACGTCTTACTAAGTAGCTCATTGTCCTTTTCTTTTAACCCTTTAAATCTAATAATACGCCAATCATCTTTAACGTCTTTTAAAACTTCAGAGATTAGTTTAAGCGAAACACCTATTTTAGGCACTGCATCTATACATATAAAATCAGCTTGAACAATCACAACATGACTCGAACGGGCGTTTGAGTAAACCGTTTTTTGTAAGCTTGCTAGTATCTTTGATGAGTTTGAAGTACCTGTAACAAGAACGACATCCCCTGTTTTCAGCTCATCTTTAAAGGTATTTAGTTTTTCAGTAAACTCGTTTTTTTCACCGCGAGTTAACTTTCTATATATCGGTAAGTGTTCACTTTTAATACCAGCATAAAATCCGAGCATATTTAACTTAGCATCAGGCATGCTTTTAAATTGCTCAATAACTTTATGTCCTGCGACTTCTCTTCCCATAGTTTGAAAAATGTTGGCGGTAGCTTGCATTTTTATTTGGTGCTTTAATTCTTCCACTTAATTATCCTTGTGCACCTACGCTGGAATAGATGAGGCTTAACGAGCCTGTAGAATTACTCGTCTTTAATTTATTTTTATTGATGCAATAACCATAGCCGAGTTGCTATTTTGATTCAATCGCTTAGTAATATTCGTGTTAAATTATTAAGCATGCAAATACTAAGCGCTAAGTTTCCCCTCATTTATTTCTCATTCCCTTCTCTTTGTGCAAAAAACTTAGTAAATTATTCACAAAGAGGTTAAGAGGCGCTGCGCTTAAGAGTAATACAGGTTCTAGGCCCAAAAGTATTTGCGCGTCTGGGGACACTACTACCTAATAGCCAACGCTTATCAGCTAACGGTGGATTTAGAACACTGGATACGCTGAAGGATAAGAATGTGCTACTGACAGTAGTGGCGTAAACCTCGCGCTAGGCAATGACTAATTGGCTTCACAAGGTTTAGTGTCATTGAGGGATATTTGGATCAATATTCATCACGGGAGATGAACCGCCCATTGCACTTCCTGTTAATAAAAAAGTTGATGATGGCTGGTGTGGGAGCTGGAGGAGACCTCCGGCTACCCGATTATAAAAATTACCAGTTCAAATCTTCTTCTGTGAATGTTCTACTATCGAATGGGGAAACTTCAGATAAATAATCATCAAGAATTAAAAATGAGTCACCTAATTCGTTCAGGTTAAGTTTTAAGGAATAATATGCACATTCACCATCTTCATGTGTTGGCAAAATTTCACTTTCATCAGGTTCAACATACCAGTCATCAAAGTCTTCACCAAAATAAACATCTCCAGTTTCAGGATCTTTGCCAACATAACATTCAGCAGACCATTGTGATTCGCTTTGCATTCTATGATGCTCAATATCCATTGAAAAATCTGCCCAAGGAATGAAGTGCTCTAAAGCTTCTTCAATAGACATATTTGGAGCATAAGTCATCGGCCAAATTTGTGAACTATCAGAACATGAAATTTTTATTTTATAGCGTGGTAATGATTTATTAACCCAATCAGTAAAACTAACGAATACTTCTTCACCTTCGTGAAGTTTTTTAATCCATTTAGAATCTAGCTTAAGTTTATTAATTCTTTTTATGTAAGGCTCTGGTTGGATTAACTTACTAAGTTGAAAAAAACTTTGATCATTGAGTTCATTTGTTTTTGGTATATGAACTTTCCAATCTTTACCTGTACTAGTTACAGTTTGATCATTGATCACCTGCCAATAAAGTTTATCTTGCTTTGGGTGGTAAAGAACTAAAATGACAGGAAGTGTATGATTTGCCCAATATTCAATGTGCTTACTTGTTGTTCTAAATACATAACTATTTAGTTTCTCTTCTTTAAAGAAACTTAAACCTGATTTAATCTGTATTGCAATTAAATCACCTGTAGGATAGTTAGCATCAGTTATTTCAACCTGAGCATCTATACCATAATCATGTATGGATTGTTCTCGAAAAAGCCATCCATTTTGTGAGAAATAAATATCTAAGCGTGCGACGCCCAATCTTTCTACTTGTGTATTCATATTACCGAGCCTAAATAATTTTTATGACATCTTATTGAACACCATTTTGGTGGTTTATAACACACCAAAACTGCTGTTAATAATCTTACCTGACAAAAATTACATCCTACACATCAACACATGTTTAAGTTTAACTTTTATCGGCGTCCGCTTCACGCTCACACTTGTCATTGAAGCTTATATAAACAAAAAGAGTAAAGCTTTCACTTTACTCTTTTCTATATCATTTTGAATTGACCGCTGACCGCTGACCGCTGACCGCTGACCGCTGACCGCTTACTTAAG
>NZ_JACJDM010000067.1:0-22280 GCF_014163545.1 Pseudoalteromonas sp. SR45-6 | reverse complement strand
AGAACCTAATTTTTGAAAAGAATTTCTATAATGTAGAAATAATCCCGTGTGTAATGCCACCGAAAGGTGGCATTTTTTTGTCTGCAAGAAAGCAGCTTGCGAGCTGGCGAGAGTAAAGTTAGCGAGGGTACGCTAATCGGCGCTAAAGCGCTCTCCTACCGGATGGTGCATGTGTGTATTTCTTGTGGGAACTGGTTTCAGCCGTGATTGTGTTTAGGCTTAGGTTATATGCAACAACCAATCGGCGCTAAAGCGCTCTGCTACGGGATAATGCATGTGTATGTTTCTTGTAGGAACATGCTTCAGCCGTGATTGTGCTTAGGCTTAGGTTATACGCAACAACCAATCGGCGCTAAAGCGCTCTCCTACGGGATAATGCATGTGTATATTTCTTGTAGGAACAGGTTTCAGCCGTGATTTTGCTTAGGCCTAGGCTATATGCAAAAGCCAATCGGCGTTAAAGTGCTCTCCTATGGGATAATGCATGCGTGTATTTATTGTGGGAACTGGCTTCAGCCGTGATTGTGTTTAGGCTTAGGTTATATGCAACAACCAATCGGCGCTAAAGCGCTCTCCTACGAGGTCATGTGCGTGTATTGTATGTTCCTTGTAGGAACAGGCTTCAGCCGTGATTGTGTTTAGGCTTAGATAATATGCAACAACCAATCGGCGCTAAAGCGCTCTCCTACCGGATGGTGCATGTGTATATTTCTTGTAGTAACAGGCTTTAGCCGTGATTATGTTAGTCATGTTCAGAGGGGGTTAAATAAATACAATCCCAATGGGGATAACTTCCAAGGTTGTCAACAATACCGGCTCTCATTGGGTTGGCAGCTATGTATCTTGCTTGATGTAATAAATGTTCTTCATCTCGAATTAATGAATCGTAGAAACCAGCTTGCCAAATTTGCTCATTTTTAGCTTTTTGCATGAGAAATGATGTACGCCCTTTCACTTTAGCCACCACCGAAGATAGCGAATCTTGTGTTTTCAGCTGCAATAACCAATGCATATGATCAGGCATTATTACAAAGCAAATTGTTTTAGTTAAGCCGTTTAAATCAGATTGTTTTAGTGAGCGTATTAGAATTCGCGCATTACAAAAATCCTCAAATAATTTAACTCGTTGATGTGTACATGTGGTCACAGAATAATAGTGGTTAATAATAGAGTGACGATGTTGACGTAGCTGCTGTGACCGAAGTTTCATTTTAATCCTTTAAATATAAAACGGTTTAATGAAGTATAGATTAAATTATGAAATCGGCGCTAAAGCGCTCTCCTACCGGATGGTGCATGTGTATATTTCTTGTAGGAACAGGCTTCAGCCGTGATTGTGTTTAGGCTTAGGTTATATGCAACAACCAATCGGCGCTAAAGTGCTCTCCTACGAGGTCATGTGTGTGTATTGTATGTTGCTTGTAGGAACAGGCTTCAGCCGTGATTGTGTTTAGGCTTAGGTTATATGCAACAACCAATCGGCGCTAAAGCGCTCTCATACGAGTAATGCATGTGTATGTTTCTTGTGGGAACAGGCTTCAGCCATTATTTTTGGTTTGTGCTTAATATTAATTAATAAAATGGAATTTTAAGAGCGTATTTGATATTGAGATAAGAAGGGAAAAGATGGGGCGATTGACGGGGCTTGAACCCGCGACAACCGGAATCACAATCCGGGGCTCTACCAACTGAGCTACAACCGCCACAACACACCTTGTTTGGTGTGGCGCGGATAATACATAAAATAATAAATCTTGTGAAGGGTTAAGAGCAAAAAAAGTGAAAAAAATTTAAAATTGAATATTTTTGTTCATAAAGCAGCCAGAGAATGAATGTTTAAATCGTTTTTTATCTGGTTGGGTAAAATAAAAATTAACCCTAAAGACGTTCTTTTAAAGATAAATAGATTAATTAATTAAATAATAAATTGAAATCAGATATAATTTAACCAGCAAACTGCTTAATACTGAATATCAGGAGTGATAATGGATACAATACTTAACTGGATAAACGAAAACTCAGGTTTGATTTTGCATTATGGCATTCAAGCTGTAATTGCATTGGTGATCTTTTTACTGGGCGGTCGTGTTGCAAAATTTTGCTCTAACCTAACTGAAAAAGCATTCGATAAAAAGAAAGTAGATAAAGCTGTAGGTTCGTTCGTATCAAGCATTGTTTATGCCATCGTATTTATGGCAACAATCTTAATGGCGTTGTCACAAATAGGCATAGAAACCACTTCATTTATCGCTATTTTAGGTGCTGCAGGCTTAGCAGTTGGCTTAGCACTGCAAGGTTCATTATCTAACTTCGCATCTGGCGTACTTATTATATTACTTCGTCCTTTCAAATCGGGTGATTATGTCGAAGCTGGCGGTAAAGCTGGTACAGTGAAAAAAATCGAAATTTTCTCTACTGAACTACGCACACCAGATAACAAAGTTATCATCATGCCCAACTCTAAAATTATGTCTGACTCAATTATTAATTACTCGCGCGAATCAACTCGCCGTATCGATCTAGTTATTGGTGTTGGTTATGATGCAGACTTACGCAAAGCAAAAGAAGTACTTAAATCAGTACTAGATCAAGAGTCACGCATTCTTAAAGATCCAGCTTATAACGTATCAGTATCTGAGCTCGCAGATTCAAGCGTAAACTTCATTGTGCGTCCGTGGGTTAACTCAGGCGATTACTGGCCAACTTATTGGTCTTTAATTGAGAACATTAAAATCGCATTAGATGATGCGGATATCACTATTCCGTTTCCGCAAATGGATGTTCATTTGCACAAGCAAGATTAATCAATATACAAGTAACAAAGGTTATTTTTAATGAAATTAAAGCTTTTATCAATTTTAGTTGCAGTATCAGCTACAACTAACGCATTCGCAGAAGACGCTAGAACATGGGAAGTTACCAGTGAGCTAGGTGCAATCATAACTAGCGGTAATACTGAAACAACCACTCTTAAGGGTGGCATCAAGGCATTACATAACTTAGAAAGCTGGAATAACGAGTATAAAATTAACGGTCTTTATAAAGAAGACAACGTTGAAAATGAAGCGGGTATAAAAGAAAAGCAGCGTACTAACGAAAAATATTCGTTATCAGCACAAGGTAACTATAAATTAAATGAAGATCATGCTCATTTATATATCTATGGTTCACATGTTTCAGATTACTTTGGCGCTTATCGCAGTGAGTCTGTTATCTCAGCTGGTTATGGTCAACGCTTGTTAGATCGTTCTGACATGTGGCTAAATGCTGAAATTGGTCCTGGTTATAAATATTTTCAATACCCTGATACAAGTAGTGAAGTAGATGAAAATGGCAACTCTTTAGCTGGTGAGCGTGAAGGTGAAGTTATTGCTTTAGGTAAGCTTGATTATAATTGGAAAATTTCTGATAACGCGAAGTTTACTCAGTTAGTTGCAGTTGAATACGGTGATACTAACACTAAAACACGTTCAGAAACTGCACTTTTAGCTAAGATAAATGGCTCATTACAAATGAAAGTTGCTTATAACATCACCAACAACTCAGATGTTGCTGATGATAAAGAAAGTACAGACACAGAAACGTCGCTGACACTGGTTTACAGTTTTTAACAGTTTATCTCTGTTAAGTGACATTTAACTGTAATAAAGGGACGAAAGTCCCTTTTTTATTTGTAGTGAAATAATGTAGAATAGCCAATCTTTTGGCTGTAGTTCTAGGGATAAACCTACTTGTGATGCTTTTTAAACGATTTTTAATAACTTTTTTACTGTTAACGACTGCATCTGCATTTGCATTTACACCGAGTGCAGCGCAGATTGAACAATTTAAAAAGCTGCCAAAAGCCCAGCAAGAGGCACTGGCTAAGCAGTATGGTGTCGATCTATCCACAATTACCGGTAAATCATCATCAAGCTCAATAAAAGAAGATGAGCCTACAATTCAGCCTCGCCAATTACAAGAAGAGCCTGAGTTAACCGACGAAGAACGCTTTAAGCCGCAATTAGACGAAATAAAACCATTTGGCTACGAGTTGTTTTCTGGCGAGCCAACTACATTTATGCCAAGTGAAAATGCGGCAGTACCAGAAACATATTTAATTGGCCGTGGTGATCAATTAAAAATTAATTTTTATGGCAAAGAAAGTGAAAGCTATGAAGTTAATGTTGATCGTGAAGGTCGAATTAATATCCCTAATTTAAGCCCTGTTGAAGTTGCTGGGCTTACATTCGGCGAAATAAAAGAACTTATCAAAGCCAAAGTTGCACAAGAAGTTATAGGTGTAAAAGCGTTTGTATCGCTAGGAAAATTACGCAGCATGCGTATCCTAGTATTGGGTGAAGCACATAAGCCGGGTAGTTATAGCGTATCGTCGTTGACCACAGTGTCACATGCTTTGTTTATTAGCGGCGGTGTATCTGAAATTGCATCTTTGCGTAACATTCAAGTTAAACGTGCTGGTAAAGTTGTTGCAAACTTTGATCTTTATGATCTACTTATAAAAGGTGATAGCCGCAACGACATCATCTTAAAGCCAGGGGATGTAGTATTTATTCCACCAGTTGGTTCACAAGTAGCCGTTGAAGGGTTAGTGAAGCGCCCAGCTATATTTGAATTGAAGAATAATGAAAATGCCCAAGACGTATTAAAAATGGCCGGTGGCTTGAAGCCTGGAGCGTATGCACAAAAAGCAATTGTAGAGCGTTTTAATAATTACAATGCTAAAGAAATTTTATCAGTAGACTTTAGTGGCAAAGATATTGCCTATATCCCACGTGATGGCGATAGAATTCGCTTTAATCCGGTAAGCTTGCAGTATCAAAACTCAATTAGTGTAATTGGTGCTGTTGCACGACCAGGTAATTATCAATGGTATCAAGGCAAGCATATTTCGGATGTATTAACGTCTGTTCGTGGTGATTTGTTACCACAAGCTGACCTTAGTTACGCTTTATTAGTGCGTGAAATTAATATTTCAGGTGATATTGAAGTGCGTCAATTCGACATAGCGCAAGCTATTGTAAAAGCAACTGCACATGACTTTGAGTTAAAAGCAAACGATAAACTATTAGTTTTTAGTCGTTACGAAGAAAAAGAAGCTGAAGAGTTAGCTTTAAAAAATATGGCCCTCACCGAAGAACAGCAAGCGCAGCAGGTGAAAGTTCAGCAATGGCATAAATACCAAAAGAAAGAGTTTGAAAAATACATTGGTGTTGCTACAGATGATATGGAATTACAACTAAAGGATACTTCAAACTTAACTATTGCTGAAATCTCAAAACGCAAAGCTGAAGAAGAAGAGCAAAAACTAAAGCCTGAAGATTATGCTCTGTTTAGTCGTAATAACTTGCTAAAGCCGGTTATCGCAAAGTTAAAACTGCAAGCAAATGTTAGACAAGCAATGCAACTGGTAGAGATCAATGGTCATGTTACTTATCCAGGGATTTATCCATTAACGATAGGTAGTGAGGTCAATGATCTTATTATTGCAGCAGGTGGTCTACTTGAATCTGCTTATACAGAGCAAGCTGAAATTACCCGTATATTAGCTGGTGATGCATCAAAAGTAGAGCATATTAAGTTTAATTTGCATAAAGCTATACTTGGAGAGTCTGATGATAATCGCATTCTTCGTAGTAAAGACAGTTTAAATGTATTCTCAATCCCTAACTGGCAAGAAAATGTAAAAGTTGAGCTAAAAGGTGAAGTTAAATTTCCTGGGTCGTATACAATTCGTCGTGGTGAAACATTAACTAACTTACTAGAGCGCGCTGGTGGTTTTTCAGAGTTTGCCGAAGAAAAAGCAGCTATTTTCACTCGAGAATCAATTCGTAAACAAGAGCAACAGCAACTCGCTAAGTTATCTGAAGAATTACGCAGAGATATAGCGCAGAAGAGTTTTGAAAATTCGGTCGGTAGCAATTCACTTTCGTATGATGAGATGAATAAGTTACTCAATGACTTAGCTAATGTAGAAGCGGTTGGCCGATTAGTTATTGATTTACCTTTAATTGTTGAAGACAAACAACGCTTAGTGCTGCAAGACGGTGACACTTTATATGTACCAAGTAAACGCGACTCTATCAGCGTCATCGGTGAAGTAAATTACGCAACCTCACATTTATATAAACCAGGAACCAGCTTTAAAGATTATATAGCCCTAAGTGGTGGTTTAAAAGAGCGTGCGGATGATGAACGGATTTACATTATTAAAGCAAACGGTTCAGTTAAAATTCCTGATAGTGGTAGTTGGTTTGCTGTTAATGATTCTCAGCTGATTGAAGCTGGTGACACAATAGTAGTGCCGCTTAATTCAAATTACATGGACAATCTCACGCTGTGGAGTACTGCTACACAGATCGTTTATCAATTAGGTATTGCAGTAGCAGCTATTGGTAATCTTTAGGTAATGAACTCACAAATCGCTAGTTACTATGAGTTAGAGTCATGTATATAACGGTTTCCAGGATTTCAGTAGCTAATTCAAGCAGTATCCGTGATATGTATTGTAAATAGAGAATTGAAGTAATGTTAAAGACAGAGAATGATTATCAAGAAGTTAGTGTGAAAACGCAGGAAATAGCTGAGGATTCAATTGATCCGAATGAGCTGATATTAGCTATTTTACAGAAAAAGATATTGATAGTAATTATCACTTCTTTATTTACTTTAGGGGCTGCATTATTTGCGATTAATAGCCCTAATATATATAAGTCAGAAGCGCTACTTGCACCTGCCGATACAGATAAGTCAGGTGGAGGGTTAGGTGCTTTAGCTGGGCAGCTCGGTGGCCTAGCAAGTATGGCTGGGATAAGTCTTGGCGACGATGGGGATGAAAACGTTAAAATGGCTATAGAAGTAATCAAGTCAAGACAATTTATTAGTGAATTTATACAGCGTCATAAAATATTACCTGATTTAATGGCAGTAGATTCATGGAATATGGCTGATAATACTTTGAGTTATGATGAAGATGATTACCTAGTGTCAGAAAGTCAGTGGGTGAGAGATGTTAATCTTCCATTTAAAGCTGAGCCATCGATGCAGGAAGCATACAAAGAGTTTAATAAGATAATGTCTGTTGCATTAGCCAAAGATAGTGGAATGGTGACGATTTCAATCGAACATGTATCACCTTATATAGCAAAGAATTGGGTTACATGGCTGGTTGAAGATATTAATGCTGAAATGAAAAGTAGGGATGTGCTCGAGGCTAAGCGCAGCACTGAGTTTTTAAATAAACAAATATCAGAAACCACGATTGCTGGTATTCGTACTATTTTATTTAAATTAATAGAAGAACAAGCGAAGACAATTTTATTTGCTGAGGTTAGAGATGAGTATATTTTTAAGACAATAGATAAAGCTATTGTTCCTGAGGAAAAGTTCAAACCTAAGAGGTTGCTTATATGTATCCTAGGGGCCGTATTAGGCTTTGCCTTGAGCGTGATGTTTGTTCTAATGCAGTATTTTTCTAAAAAAAGCTGACTTCTAGTATAGCTGTTATTTAGCGATGAAGTGTTGTTATTTAGACAGACTTTTACGCTAAGAGTTATGTTGCAATTAAATATAGAAAGAAATCGAATGTTCGAAAATAAAATAAACCATACAGATATACATGTACATAATAGATTTAAAGCAAGTAGTGAAGCTTTAAAACAAAAAACTATATATGTATATTGCCCTGAAAGTTTAGAGTCGTTAATTAATAAGCTTGTCGGTAACTATGATTTTGATATCAAGGTCAATGACTACAGCTTAAAAGATTTAAGCAAGCAAGTAATATGTCACTACCAAGCTGCGGATTTAAGTTTAGAGCAAAGACATTACTTAGTTGTTGCGACTGAATTAGGCGCTTGGGTGGAGCCTCTCGTTAGTTATTTAGATGCACGATTTGGTTATACAGAAGTTGCTTTACTTCATAGTAGTTACTTTTTGCATCAGAAGGCATTTTCGATTTTATCGCATAAGCGAACACAGTTTGCAAAAAGGGTTATGGATATAGCCGCTGCACTTTTACTTACGTTAATTGCGCTTCCTATTGGCTTGATAACTGCCTTACTTATTAAATTAGAATCACCAGGAGCTATTTTTTATAAGCAAAGGCGAACAGGGCAATATAACGAAGAATTCTCTGTGATTAAATTTAGGTCAATGAGCAAGAATGCAGAAAAATCAGGTGCACAATGGGCATCAAAAAATGATAGTAGAGTTACACGAGTTGGACAGTTTATAAGGCGAACACGTATTGATGAATTACCTCAAATAATTAATATTTTTAGAGGTGAGATGTCAATTGTTGGTCCTCGTCCAGAAAGAGAGGTGTTTATAGATAGCCTCGAAAAAGAAATTCCTTATTACCGCTTTAGACATGCTGTGAAGCCAGGTATTACAGGGCTGGCGCAAATTAGTTATCCTTATGGTGCATCTACAGAAGATGCCATTTGGAAGCATAAATATGACATATATTATATCAAGCATCATAGTACTTGGTTGGATATTAAAATATTATTTAAGACTGTTAAAGTCGTATTATTTGGTATGGGTCGATAAGATTAAATTTAGAGAGATATATTTTGAAAATTCTTGTTACAGGTGGTGCTGGGTTTATTGGTTCAGCAGTCATTAGGCATATAATTGAAAATACGAACGATACGGTCATTAATTTAGACAAACTTACGTACGCTGGAAACTTAGAATCATTAGTTGCCGTTCAGGATAACGAGCGCTACTACTTTGAAAAAGTTGATATTTGTGAACGTTCAGAATTAGATCGCATATTTGATCAATATGAACCAGATGCGGTTATGCACTTGGCAGCAGAAAGCCATGTTGATCGCTCAATTACCGGGTCCGCTGAATTTATACAAACCAATATTATTGGCACATATAATTTGCTAGAGGCTGCTAGATGTTATTGGAATCGATTAAGTGATCCTGTAAAAGCTGATTTTCGATTTCATCATATTTCTACAGATGAAGTTTATGGTGATTTACCACACCCTGATGAACAAAGCGGCACTCTTCCGTTATTTACAGAGGAGACATCTTACTCGCCGAGTAGCCCTTACTCAGCAAGTAAAGCATCAAGCGATCACCTTGTCCGCAGTTGGCTTCGCACTTATGGTTTACCAACAATAGTAACTAATTGTTCTAATAATTATGGTCCATATCATTTTCCTGAAAAGTTAATTCCACTTGTTATTCTAAACGCACTAGATGGAAAAGAACTCCCTATTTATGGTAAAGGGGATCAAATTCGCGATTGGTTATATGTCGATGATCATGCAAGAGCTCTTTATAAAGTGGTCACTGAAGGAAAAGTTGGAGAAACGTATAATATAGGTGGGCATAATGAGAAGAAAAATATAGAAGTTGTGCAAACTATTTGCAGCATATTAGATGAGCTGGTACCTAAAAAATCGAAATATAAAGAGCAAATTACATATGTAGCAGATCGTCCCGGTCATGATAGGCGTTATGCAATAGACTCAACAAAAATGAGTTGTGAACTCAATTGGACACCAGTAGAAACGTTTGAAACTGGTTTGCGTAAGACAGTGGATTGGTATTTGGTTAATACTAACTGGTGTGAGAATGTACAAAATGGTTCCTATCAAAGAGAGCGTTTAGGCACACTGAATGAAATGAAGGAAGATAAATAATGAAAGGTATTGTATTAGCAGGTGGTTCTGGGACAAGACTTTATCCAATAACTAAAGGTGTCTCAAAGCAATTGCTGCCTGTTTATGATAAGCCAATGATTTATTATCCAATTTCTGTCCTGATGTTAGCTGGGATCCGTGAAATACTTATAATCACAACAAAAGACGATATAGCCGGATTTGAACGTTTATTAGGTGATGGCAGTGAGTTTGGTGTTAATTTCTCTTATATTATCCAACCAAGTCCTGATGGGTTAGCTCAAGCTTTTATACTCGGTGAGGATTTCATCGGTGATGATGATGTGTGCTTAGTCTTAGGTGATAATATTTTTTATGGACAAGGTTTTACACCAAAGCTAAAACATGCCGTTGAGAATGCAAAAAATAAAAATGGTGCAACAGTGTTTGGTTACCAAGTAAAAGATCCAGAACGCTTTGGTGTTGTTGAGTTTGATGAGAATAACAAGGCCATATCAATAGAAGAGAAACCTATAAAGCCTAAATCTCATTTTGCGGTCACGGGTTTGTATTTTTATGACAACCAAGTTGTGGAAATGGCAAAAAATGTAAAACCTTCTAGCCGTGGTGAACTAGAAATAACTTGCTTAAATGATATGTACCTGAAAAGTAAAAACCTTAATGTAGAGATGTTAGGGCGCGGTTTTGCATGGCTTGACACTGGAACGCACGAAAGCTTATTAGAAGCTGCAAGCTTTGTTGAAACAATTGAAAAACGTCAAGGTTATAAAGTAGCTTGCTTAGAAGAGATTGCATTTAATAATGGTTGGCTTACCAAGTCACAGGTAATAGATTTAGCAAAACCACTACTTAAAAATAATTATGGGCAGTATTTGTTAGAAATAATTAAGGAATAATTATGAGCTTAATTAAACTAATTAACTTACCGCCATTAGGTGATGAACGAGGATCGCTTGTTTCTCTTGAAAGTAATAAGTCAATACCATTTGATATCAAGCGAGTGTATTACATTTTTGGAACTAAGCCTGGTGTTGCTAGAGGTTTTCATGCCCATAAAAAGCTAAAGCAAGTAGCCGTTTGTGTAACAGGTAAATGCCGCATGACACTTGATGATGGCATACAAAGAAAAGAAGAGTGGTTGGATTCAGCCACTAAAGGTATTTTGATTGAAGATATGATATGGCGGGAAATGCACGATTTTAGCGATGATTGTGTGTTACTTGTATTAGCAAGTGAACATTACGATGAATCTGATTACATTCGAAATTATGATGAGTTTTTAAAAGGCGTAAATAATGTTTAGTAATATTTTGGTGATAGGCGCCGGTACTATGGGGGCTGGAGTTGCGAGTCAATTCGCCCTAAAAGGTTTTAACGTTACCATTTTAGTTAGAAGTGAAGAAAAAGTCATATGCCTAAAACCTGAACTTGAAAAATTAGTTAAACGCTCTTTAAAGCGAATGCAATTAAAAGAATCGCAGAGCGATGTATTAGATAAAATTGATATCGTAAAAGAGTTGGCGAACGAAGCTAGTTATGATTTTGTTTTTGAAGCTATTAGTGAAAATATAAATCAAAAAAAGCAAATTATTCAAGATTATACTGGTTTCATAACAGAGAATACTATTTGGGCAACAAATACATCCAGTTTATCTGTAACAGATATGGCTGCAGGCTATAAATACCCAGAAAACTTCATAGGTATTCACTTTTTTAATCCTGTAGCGAGTATGGAGTTGGTTGAAATAATACCATCAATGCTTACCTCAACCTCAGTAGTGGACAAGTGTTGGGATTTTTGTACTTTATTACAGAAAAAACCTGTGCGTGTTGAAGATAGCCCTGGATTTATTGTGAATAGGTTGCTTATTCCTATGATTAATGAAGCTGTTGAAATTTTAAGTAGTCAAGTTGCAAGTGCTGAAGAGATTGATTCGGCAATGAAATTAGGTGCTCATCACCCATTAGGGCCATTAGCTTTAGCTGATCTTATCGGTAATGATGTTTGCTTATCAATTATGGAGGCTCTATATACAGCAACTTCAGACTCAAAGTATCGACCTTCATATTTGCTTCGTAAAATGGTTAGCGCAAAAAAATTAGGTAGAAAAACGGGTATTGGTTTTTACTCTTATTAAAAGGAACTCAAGATGGCGAATTTGATTCATCCAACAGCTATTATTAGTGAAACAGCTTCAATTGGAAAAGATGTAACAATTGGAGCATTTACTATTGTTCACGAAAATGTATCTATAGGCGATAACTCAGTTATTGAATCGTTCTGTGAGTTAGGAGTCGAGAATGCATTTTCTGAAGGGTTGCCATTAGTTCTTGGAAAAAATAGCTATATCCGTAGCCATAGTATTTTTTATGCTGCTTCTACCTTTGGCGATAATTTAGTCACAGGCCATCGTGTAACTATTAGAGAGAAGACAACGGCAGGTGTTGGATTTCAAATTGGTACGTTGGGTGATATCCAAGGGCATTGCACTATCGGCGATTACGTAAAGTGCCATAGTAATGTTCATATTGGGAATAAGTCAAAAATAGGTAATTATGTATGGATTTTTCCATATGTCGTACTTACAAATGATCCCCACCCACCAAGTGAAGTTCTACTTGGTTGTGAAATTAGTGACTTTGCTGTAATTGCGACCATGTCAGTTATTTTACCGGGGGTAAAAGTTGAATCTGATACATTGATAGGTGCAGGTAGTATTGTCGGGAAAACAGTAAATTCAGGGTGGGTTGTAGCTGGTAATCCGGCTAAACCTATATGTGAAATTACTAAGATAAAACTTAAAGATGGTTCCAACCGAAATGCTTACCCTTGGCGAAGTCATTTTACTCGCGGATATCCTCAGGCCGAAGTGGAAAAGTGGATTGCTGAATTTAGTATTTGATTACAGTTAATTGTTGAAAAAATAAATGAGTTGATAATGATCCCTTTTCTAGATTTAAAAAAAATTAACAATCAATACAAAGCTGACTTAATTTCTGCTTGTAGCAGAGTTATAGAGTCAGGTTGGTATGTTCAAGGTAAAGAAGTCGCTGAATTTGAAAGTGAGTTTGCTCAATATTGTGGCACAAAGTATTGCATTGGTGTTGCTAACGGCTTAGACGCACTTACGTTGACTTTGAGGGCATGGAAAGAGTTAGGAAAGTTAAAGGACGGTGACGAAGTTATCGTTCCTGCAAATACTTATATAGCCAGTATCTTAGCTATAACAGAAAATAAATTAAAACCTGTATTAGTTGAACCTGAGCAGCATAGTTACAATCTATGTCCTGTAAAAACCGAAGCAGCAATTACTTCTAAAACGAAAGTAATACTGGTAGTTCATTTATATGGGCAATTGGCAAATATGCCAGCTATTATGGGTATAGCAAAGCGCAGTAACTTACTTGTTCTGGAAGATTCCGCTCAAGCCCATGGCGCTAGCCTAGGTGGTAAGAAAGCGGGTAGTTGGGGTGATGCCAGTGGTTTTAGCTTTTATCCAGGGAAGAATTTGGGAGCCCTTGGTGATGCTGGAGCTGTAACTACCAGTGATCAAGAATTAGCCGATACAATTCGTGCACTTGGCAACTATGGAAGTAAAGAAAAGTATGAAAATGTTTATCAAGGTGTCAATAGCCGCTTAGATGAAATACAAGCTGCTATGCTTAGGGTTAAGCTACGTTATTTAGATAACGAAATAGCCCATAGACGTGCGGTAGCTGCAAGGTATATGAGTGCTTTGAAGGGTTCTCAGTTTATACTTCCATTTGCAGATGATACAGATATAACAACTGAAGAAACACATGTGTGGCATTTATTTGTTATTAGGGCTACTGATAGAGTTACTTTTCAAGCCTATATGAACGATCTGGGTGTACAAACTTTAATTCATTACCCTAAGCCACCACATAAGCAAAGTGCTTATCCGGATTGGAGTAATCAATCGTTTCCAATTACCGAGCTAATCCATAAAGAAGTTATAAGTCTTCCGTTGTCTCCTGTTATGGAAAGTGAAGATTTAGATCAAGTAATCAACGCTGTTTCTTTATATGACATTACTTAAAACATCTGTTTTGAGTTTTATTGCTACCGCAGTGAAAATGCTCGCTGCTCTAGTGATAAATAAAGCTGTAGCTGTTTTAGTTGGCCCTTCAGGGCTTGCATTGATGGGCCAACTTCAAAATTTTATTCAGATTGCTATGACTGCTGGTCAAGGTGGTATTAACCAAGGGGTTGTAAAGCATACAGCTGAGTATTCAGTTGAAAATAAAACAACAAGTGCGCTATTTAGTACCGCAACAGTTATTAGTTTTTTCACTGCTGTTAGTGCCGGAATAATCGTATGCGTTTTTTCAGGACAATTGGCCGATTACTTCTTAAAAAATCGTGATTACACCTACATATTTATACTTTTTGGTTTTAGTATTATTTTCTTTGTATTAAACCAACTGCTTTTATCAATAATAAATGGTCTCAAAGAGATAAAAGTTTTCATTAGTATAAATATAGTGCAAAGCGTCTTTAGTTTAATTTTTACCTTAGTGATGATCTATTGGCTAGGATTAGAAGGCGTATTCATTGCTATGGTAACCAATCAATCAATAATATTATTGGTACTTATTTGGGCGATTCGTCACCATGCACTGATTAAATTATCAGCATTTCGAAAGCGCGTTGATAAAATAGAAGCTAAAAAATTATTTAAATTTTCAGCAATGACTTTAACAAGTGCTGCAGTAGCTCCTATCTCTCACCTTATCGTTCGCGACTACTTAGGTAATAATTTAAGTTGGCAAGAGGCGGGTTATTGGCAAGCTATCTGGTATATTTCAAGTATGTATTTAATGGTGGTTACTACAACATTAGGGATCTATTACCTACCTAAGCTTGCTGAATTAACATCTAAAAAAGAAATTAAAAAAGAATTGATAAATGGTTATAAAATAATACTTCCAATAGTGATTTTAATGGCTATGTTAATATATTTTCTTAGAGAACTTATTATACAAGTTCTCTTCTCGAAGGAGTTTATACCCATGGCTGAGCTTTTTAAATGGCAGCTTATAGGTGATGTAATTAAATTGGCTTCGTGGCTTCTTAGTTACGTAATGTTGGCAAAGGCAATGACAAAGTTATTCATAACAACGGAAATAGTGTTTTCGATTGGTTTTGTACTTTTAGCAAAATACCTTGTGAGTCAATACGGCCTAAATGGTGTTACTTACGCTTATGCTTTAAATTATTCAGTATACTTTATAGTTGTTGCTTTTATTACTCTAAATTACCTGCGTAATAAAAAGTCAGCTCTAATGTTTAAATAAACCTTTCAACTTGCCTTTTTAAATCTAATATTATGAGTGACTTTATATGTCAGAAGTAATTACAATTGCTATTGTTGCCTATAACTCTTCAAGCACAATTCTCGAAACACTTAATAGTGCGTTAACGCAAACCTATCAAGCAAAAAATATAGAGTTATTAATAAGCGATGATGGCTCTAGTGATAATACTACCGTAGTTGCCAGTGATTGGTTGCAATCGAATCAGCATCACTTCTACAGAGCTGCCTTATATAAAAATAAAGTAAATAAAGGAGTTTCAGCAAACTGCAATATTGTTTGGCGAAATGCGACTGGACGATGGGTTAAAACGATTGCTGCCGACGATATATTAGTAGATACCTGCATTTGCGATAATCTTAACTACATAAAAGAACATCCTGAAGCGCAAGTTTTATTCTCTGACGCCATCTTATTTTCGGGTGATTTAAAAAATCAAAAAGTGGCAAAAAATGATCAAAAACTTTTTGCTATGACGCAAGCTGAGCAGTTTAATATGCTCTTGAAGGGTTGCAATATTTTAGCACCGACATCGTTTATGAATAAAAAAACGCTAGAGAGTGTTGGCTTCGCTGACGAGAGATACGCCATGCTCGAAGATTATCCATTATGGTATAAAATTTTAAAGCAGGGTATTGGTCTTGATTATTTTGAGAAAGAGACTGTCTACTATCGAGTCGGAGACTCATTGAGTCAACATAGCGAGTTTATTGGCAATGCTAAATACTTGAATTCACTCTATTGCTTTCAAAAGGATTGTATTTGGCCTGAGCTGAGTTATAAAGATGTATTCAAAATTTGGGACGACTATATTATTTTCAAAGAAAAAACATTGTGGCTCAAATTTGTTGGCACTAAAAGAAGTAACACATATTTAATTTATCATTACATAACATGCCTATTTAGGCCATATAGACTTTATAAAATGATTAGAAAGTTTTTATAATTAAGTGTTTGAGGTCAATTTTTGTGATAGAAAATCTACTAATTTTTATATTTTTGATTTTTGCTACGCTTGTAGCAAATTATCAACTGAGGATTTTCTCTTTTAGACCCTCTATTTTAGGGTCATATCTTTTTTTAACACTATTTGTTCAAATTATACCCGGTACAATTTTAGTTTCATTTTTTGCCTTCCCTCTAGTCTTGAATATTCAAACTGGAATGTCGCAAGAGCTTTTAGAATTAACATTTCGCTATACAACATGTTCAATTGCCACTTTATTGCTCATGCTATCTTTTTGTTCTAAATACATTGATTTAGATATTAATCTAAAAACGGTGCCTGTCTCAAAAGGAATGGGTGTAGGGTTATTGCTAATTTCAATTGTTGTAGTGTTTATTAAGGTTGCTTCTATAGGGCAGCTACCGATCCTACTGGCTCTAAAGGGAGATGCTATAGGTGCTGCTCTGCTGAAGGCAAAAATACTTAAACAAGAAACAGGAATGGGTGGGCTTTTTATAGGGTATATTTTTATGTATTTCCCTTATGTATCACTAATTTATTCCTACATATGTAAACAGATACTACCCTCCACATCAAAGATATTTTATATTAATTTTTACCTGATGACTTTTTATTGCTTGTATGACCTACAAAAGTCTAAATTAGTAATGGTATTTTTTATGTTATTTGTTTTGTATCTAAAAAAAGCAAAAAATATTAACTACTTTTATGTATTAATTACACCACTAATAGGATTAATGTTTTTGGCAGGTGGCTTCATGGTTTTACATGAAACGCCCATTGGAGAGGTTTTAAACGCAGTTGCTGGAAGAATGTTTATTGGCCAAGCCGAAGGCGCATACATGATGTATGATGTACTGACCCCAGACTTTGAGCGTATAACTTATGGTATGCCATTAGCTGGCTCGTTTGGGTTTGCGGCAATAGATCCTGCTGCTGAAATTATTACAATATTTTTTCCTACAGCTGGTAGTGCATGGGTTAACTCGAATACTTATATGCAATCACATGCATGGACTATTTTTGGCGATATATCGCTTATAATAGCTCCTTTAATTGTCACTATGAATATCGTTGGTTTATATATTTTGAAGGGGGTATTCAGCAGATACCTGCACGGTTATGCCCATGCCGTTTATATTGTCACGCTACTTACATTACCAATCAATAATGACTTTTCATTTTTCTTGTATTTCAAGTCTTGGTTATGTTTTATTATTTTGTCAGTGTTTTTAATTGTCGTTAAAATGCCCGGCTTTTTTATTTTAAAGAAAAAGGCTAAGGTAAAGGAAGAGTAATGAAAGTTTTACATGTTGTTGGGAATGAAATAGAGCCATCGAACGGTATTGGTCGATTGATCCCTGAGATGATCAAAATGCACAGCCTACACAGTGAATTAATAAAACCATCACTTTTGATTTTTGATAACTCATTCGATTCACAAGAAATTGAGGTGTTTAATTTCTTTGATATTAAAACACCCTCACTATTTTTAGAAAGCTTCGATTTGGTAGTTTTTCATGGTATTTATTATCTAAAGTATTATTCATTATATAAGCTATTAAAGTCTCTAAACATTAAATATATTGTAAAACCTCATTCAAGTTTGATGAAAGCGGCTCAGAAAAAGTCAAAGCTAAAGAAGATGATTGCAAATAGAGTATTTTATAAAAAGTTTATATCTTCAGCCGCTGGAACGATATTTACTAATGAAGATGAGAAAAAAAATTCTTTGTCCTGGAATGACAGCGAGTATATTGAGCCAAATGCTTTAGATTTTAATTATGAAAATCCGACTGAAAAGACGGTCAGTAAAGAAGAGCCTATTCGATTCATTTACCTTTCTAGAATTGACTTTAATCATAAAGGCACTGATATTTTGCTTGATGCTCTAATGTTGATAAAAGAAAAAGGTTTGATTGACCGTATACATTTAGATATTTATGGAATCGGAAGTGAGAAAGAAGAGGCAATTGTTAGATCTTGTATTAAAAGTTTAGATTCACCTTACATAAAATTTAAAGGTGGTGTTTTTGGTGAGCAGAAAATTAACGCTTTTAAAGAATCAGATGTATTTGTTTTAACGTCTAGATATGAAGGTTTTCCCATGGCAATTCTTGAGGCGTTATATTTTGGTATTGCATGCTTAGTTACGCCGGGTGCTAATATGTCGGAAATATTAAATAAAAACGACATTGGCTGGTTGGCAGAAGGAACACCAGAATCAATCGCAAAGCACCTTTTAGAAATTAGTAGTTATACTCGTGAAGATTTAACAGTCAAAATACTTAAAGCCCATGAATACGTTATTGATAATCATAGTTGGAAGCAAGTAACAAAAATAACTGAAAAATTATACAATTCAGTAATAGAGATGAAATGATATGAAAAAAGTTATTTTAGTTGGGGGGGCGAGCTTTATTGGCTTAAATTTAATTGAAAAGTTTCTTTCTGATTCATATAGGATTTTTGTTTATGGGCGTACTGAGCCAAGTATAATTTCAGAAAATTTAATCTTTATCAAAGGGGAGTTGCATGAGATATCTGAAAAATTAGCTTTTTTATCGCCAGAAGAAATACATGATGCAATATATTTAGTCAATACAGTACCTGTAAATGGGAGTCTGGATAACTATAAGCAAGAAATTGCTAATAATAAAGCTGCCTTAACATCATTATTTATAATTGTTGAGCGAGTTATATTTTTTTCATCCGGTGGGCGAGTTTACAAAGATAGTAAGAATCCTCACCATGAGATTGATGAGCTGGGTCCTATATGCCCTTACGGTAAAAGTAAAGTTGAGTTAGAAGAATTTATCAAATTAGAAAGTATGCGTTTAGGAAAACAATTTTTAATTGTTAGGCCTGCGAATCCATACGGGAAGCACCAAAATATTAAAGGAACGCAAGGGTTAATTGCTGTACTTTTGGGGCGAATTAAAAACTCTAATAGTATTGAGGTTTGGGGAACTGGTAATGAAGTGAGGGATTACATTTACATAGATGACTTTGTAAATTTGTTCATCCAATTATTAGAAGCTAATGACTTACCTTTTTCAATATATAATATTGGATCTGGAGGAGGTCTATCAACATTAGATATCATCAAGGTAATAGACGGCGAATTAAGCGGGCGGTGTGATTATGTAATTAATTATATAAAGCCCCCAAGTCCATTGATTGAATCAAATATTTTAGATGTTTCACGCTTAAACTCTGTTGTAACTGAACATAAGAAAACTAGTCTACGTGATGGTATTCGTCACTTGATAAGCGAACTTGAACTCTAAGATTAAATCCCCAAAGTATGATAAAGCAACTAATTTTTAGGTTTTTGATATGTCGTTAATATCTATAGTTATGCCCGCTTACAACGCACAACACACAATTATTCAAAGTATAGAATCAATTTTAAAACAAACTCACACACAGTGGGAATTGTTAGTTACTGATGATAATTCAACAGATGGTACAAAAGATATTATTTTAAATTATGCCGCTAAAGATGACAGAATAAAATATTATCTTAATCATGGTGTATCAGGTGCCTGGTCGGCTCGAAATAACAGTTTGAAATACATTTCTGGTGAGTATGTTGCTTTTTTAGATAGTGATGATACTTGGGAACCTTCGAAGCTAGTTTTACAATTGGAAGCAATGGTCGAAAACGGTGTGTATGCATCTCATACTGCTTATAACCGAGTTGATAGCGTGGGGGCATTTTTAGGCTTTAAAAAAGCTAAAAAGTTAGTTACTTATAAAGATATGCTAAAAGGAAATCAAATTGGCAATTTGACTGGAATATATAGCGTTAGCAAGTTAGGTGTTGTGATGCAGGAGCCTATTGGACATGAGGATTATGATATGTGGCTTAGAATTTTGACACAAACTGATTCTGTAGGAGTATCTAGCCCCTTAGCAAATTATAGAGTGCATACTAATAGCCTGTCTGCAAATAAATTTAAAGCTGCGATATGGCATTTTAAAATACTAAAGAAGCAAAAATTCATTTCACCAATAAATATTTGGTATTACTTTATGTGTTATTTCATCAATGCAATTAAAAGTAGAGTTTGATCTTCTACCCTATTTTAACTTGAAAAGTTTTAATCGGTTTTTTTATAGACATCGCCCTAAAGTAGCACGTATAATCCCCCGCGTCTGAAATAAGAATATGCAGTTCTTAGACGCAAAGTCACTATTTTAGGGATTGATATGGATAGTTGGTACTTATTATTTTGTAAATCAAGGCAAGAAGCTCGTGCCCAAGTTAATTTACAAAACCAAGGGATTGAAGCTTTTTTTCCTCAGCTACAAAAACAACAGCTAATTAAGGGTCGTCGTACTTTTAAGCAATCTGCTGTGTTTCCTAATTATTTATTTGTTCGCTTAAATCCCCACACCGGCAACTTTGCTGCGGTAAAAAACACCCGCGGTATTAGTGGTTTTGTGTCGTATGGTGCGTCGTATCAATTAGTACCTGCACAACTTATCAAAGAATTAAAAAATTTCGAGCTAGCGCAAGATAGTAATAATTTACCGCAACCCGGTGATTTAGTGTGCCTAAATAATGGCTCATTTAAAGACGTACAAGCAATATTTAAAGAGCCAGACGGCGACATGCGCAGCATATTGTTAGTCAACCTACTAAATAAACAAATAGAAATGAGCGTAGATAACAGCGACGTAAGAAAAGTAAGTTAAAAGTTTTAAGTTAAAGGTTAAAGGTTAAAGGCACTAGGGAAGTGACAATGACCTAATTAACACGCGTCAGCAAGCTTAACGCCTACGGTGTTAAATTTTATACTGGTGTTTAATTACGTGTAGGCGAGTGGCTTGCCACCGCGAAAGATTTACTCAGTGCTCGGTGATAAAATTGGTTTTCGTAGGAGCCGGCTTTGGCCCGAAAAGAATAAAGATTCACCACAGAGAACACCGAAATTACAGAGGAAGGAATAATAAGTTAACCTAAGGGCTTCATAAATGTTTTCTCGGTGCCGCGAAGCATCTCTGCGCTCTCGGTGGTAAAAACAGTTTTGTAGGCGAGTAGCTTGCTACCGCGAAAGATTTACTCAGTGCTCGGTGATAAAAATGGTTTTCGTAGGAGCCGGCTTTGGCCCGAAAAGAATAAAGATTCACCACAGAGAACACCGAAATTACAGAGGAAGGAATAATAAGTTAACCTAAGGGCTTCATAAATGTTTTCTCGGTGTTGCGAAGTATCTCTGCGCTCTCGGTGGTAAAAACAGTTTTGTAGGCGAGTGGCTTGCCACCGCGAAAGATTTACTCAGTGCTTGGTGATAAAAATGGTTTTCGTAGGAGCCGGCTTTAGCCCGAAAAGAATAAAGATTCACAACAGAGAATACCGAGATCACAGAGGAAGGGATAATAAGTTAACCTAAGGGTTTCATAAATGTTTTCTCGGTGTTGCGAAGCATCTCTGCGCTCTCGGTGGTAAAAATGGTTTTGTAGGCGAGTAGCTTGCTACCGCGAAAGATTTACTCAGTGCTCGGTGATAAAATTGGTTTTCGTAGGAGCCGGCTTTAGCCCGAAAAGAATAAAGATTCACCACAGAGAATACCGAGATCACAGAGGAAGGGATAATAAGTTAACCTAAGGGTTTCATAAATGTTTTCTCGGTGTTGCGAAGTATCTCTGCGCTCTCGGTGGTAAAAACAGTTTTATAGGCGAGTGGCTTGCTACCGCGAAAGGTCTTGTATTTTACAATTTGAATTAAACTGACCAGAACGTAGGAACTGTAACCTAGGGGCGGAAGCGTGCCTGATTAAGCTACGGGTTATGAGCATCGTGATACGAGCAGTATGGTGTTGTTTTATAGTTTGTGCCCTAGGATTGAACAGATGGGTTTTGAAACTTCAAAACATTTTTTATTGTCAAATTATTTTCAGCACGCCGCAAATCAACATGGATTGGTCATGAGATATGAAAATTTAGAAGTTTGGCAAAGGGCTTTCAGGCTTAGTTTATTAATTTATAGTACATTTGAAACTTTACGTGATTACGGTTTGAAAGATCAGATGTGCAGATGATCTGTCTCAGTGCCAAGTAATATAGCAGAGGGTTTTGAAAGAGATTTTGAAAAAGAAAAAGCGCGGTTTTTAGGTATCGCTAAAGGCTCTATAGGTGAGTTAAAAACTCAGGTTATGATTGCATTTGAATTGGGTTATATTAGTCACACGCAGTCTGAACTTATTCTCGAAGAATGTGAAATAATTGGGAAAATGCTTGGCAAGTTAATAAAAACCATCAAAAATACTTGATAAGCCCGAAGCCCGAAGCCAGAAGCTCAACGCACAAAACTCGAAACCCCC
>NZ_JACJDM010000066.1:0-22935 GCF_014163545.1 Pseudoalteromonas sp. SR45-6 | reverse complement strand
AGGTGCTAGGTGCTAAAAATATTAACCTTGTGGGTTTTTCCTGCAAGGTTTTTTTATACCTAAAACTTATCAGTTAATATTTGTGCTACACAGGACTCTGCAAATAAGTAATACTTAACATCATAAATAATTAGGTAATATTCATTTATGTTAGGGTTTTGGTACAGTAAGTCTCCGCAATTTGCAAAGGATCACAAAGATTTTTGCGAGCACGTTTAATCGCCCATTTTTTACTATTTTCAACAGCTTACTTTTTCATTTTAACAGTACTCAATGTTTTCTATTTCGAGCAATTAGACCTTGCCTTAATTGACTGTTTAGGACTTGTTATCTCATTAACTATTTATTTCTGGTTTTACAAATCTGGCAACGTTAATGTAACCGCATGGGCGGTTACATTAATGGCTAGCAGCTTAGCTATGTTATTTATAATTTCGGTAGGCGGAAATCCATTCTCAATATTATGGGCTACGCTTATCCCCCCTATTGCATTTTTTTTAATAGGCAGAAAACGGGGAAGCATCATCAGCGCAATTGCATTCTCTATTTGTGCATACTTAATTTATACACAGCAACAACAAACAATAACCACAGGGTTAGGATCATTATTTAACACTATCGAAGTCAGTATCGCTCATATTCTAATTTTTAGATTTTACGAAAAAACACGTTCGTTAGCGTATCAAAACTTATCTAACCTTAATGACGAAATTAAAAAGTTAGCAGAAACAGACAAGTTGACTGAGTTATATAACAGACAAAAATTTGATGCAGAGTTATCGGCATTAATAACTAAAAGCGAGCACTCTCAAACATCTCATTGTTTACTTATGTGTGATATAGACTATTTCAAAAAAATTAATGATACCCACGGGCATTTAGTTGGCGATAAAGTACTAAAAGAGTTTGCCCATCTGTTGCAGCAAAAAATAGGTGAGTAAGCGTTAATCGCTCGTTGGGGTGGTGAAGAGTTTGTAATAATATTACTCAACACTGCTTTGTTGGATGCAGCAAAGCAAGCGAATGAATTAAGGAGTTTAATTAGCTCAAATACAGTTGCCAATATGCCTATCACTATCAGCCTTGGGGTAACCGCTATACAAAAGAGTAATGATAGCGTTTTAAAAGTATTAGAGCGAGCTGATAAGGCACTCTACTTTGCTAAACATCACGGCCGAAATTTAGTTTGCATCAACGATAACAACGCACATGTTACCTGTTATGACACATTTTTAAAATTAGTCGACGATGATATAAACGAATAATACCAATCGACTTAAATATTTAACTATTCTAGCGCGCTAAATAAAGCGCTAACTGCGTTAGTAATTTTTCATGTAGAACAACTACATGTCAAAATTTCTGCCTTGTTATCACTGTGTTTTTCTGTCGCTATAAATGGTCAGTAACTTAAAACGATTGGTATAATCTGTGATTCGAGAACGGAAAAACTACGCATTTGAAAAACAAAAAACCCAGCCTAAGCTGGGTTTTTGATATTCATAGAAAACTAAAATTACTTGATTTTAGCTTCTTTGAAAAGAACATGTTTACGGATTTTTGGATCAAACTTTTTGATTTCCATTTTTTCCGGCATGTTACGCTTGTTCTTGTCGGTAGTGTAGAAAAAACCAGTACCAGCTGTAGAAACTAAACGGATCTTATCACGCATGACTCAGGTCCTTAAACTTTTACGCCGCGAGCACGGATTTCAGTAAGAACCGTGTCGATGCCTTTTTTATCGATAATACGCATACCTTTAGTAGTAGTGCGTAATGTTACAAAACGTTTTTCACTTTCAACCCAAAAACGGTGTGTTTGTAGGTTAGGTAGGAAACGACGTCTAGTCGCGTTTCTCGCGTGTGAACGGTGATTACCAACCGCAGGACGCTTACCTGTAACTTGACATACTTTAGACATGTCTATATATCTCCAATAACTTCGCTCGAGCTTAATTTGTCCCCTAGGCTATGTATTTTGTGCCCCAGGGATAAATCGAAGGGCGCTCTTTATACAGCTTATACAGGCAAAGATCAAGTGATTGATCTAATCCAACCAGCTCATGTGTAAATTTGATAGCGGCTAATTATAAAGATCGAATGCCCTTAGGGAAAGTAAAAACTGCATTTAAATTAAACTAATTTGCAAATAAGCACTAAACCGCTCATTTTTAACACGCTTAGTGATTTGAATACGCTTAAATCAAGCCTCGTTCTGCAAACGAAACACAATTATCTCCCCCAACAACGATGTGATCTAAAATATTTATATCGACTAATTGCAAAGCTTGCTGCAATTTAGTGGTAATTAATTTATCAGCTTGGCTTGGTTCAGCAATACCTGATGGATGATTATGAGCCAGAATAAGTGCCGCAGCGTTATTTTTTAAAGCCGCTTTGACGACTTCTCTTGGGTAAACAGATGCCGCATTAATAGTGCCATAAAAAAGTGTTTCTTCTTTAATTAAGCGATTCTGACTATCTAAATACAACACCATAAACACTTCTTGCTGCAAGCCTCGCAGCTCAATCGTTAAATAGTCATATACTGATTGCGGTGAATTAAATACTGCTTCGCGCTGGCATTGCTCCATCATATAACGACGACTCAACTCCAGTACTGCTTGAAGTTGCACAAATTTTGCTGTGCCCAGTCCTTTTTGTGCACAAAAATCATCGATTGATGCATTAAATAAGTTATGCAGTGTTTGATTTTGTGTCATTAAATGTTGTGCTAACTCAACTACATTCATGCCCGGCAAACCCGTTCGCAAAAATATCGCTAATAACTCGGCATCGCTTAACGACTTAGCCCCTTTCGCCAATAACTTTTCGCGTGGTCGCTGGCTACTTGGTAAAGAGGTGAGCTGCATTATTTCGTCCCTGAAAAATGATTTATAATTTAACTGTAATGCAAAAATAAAATTTCGCCTGTAAAACTGCGAATAAATTCCATATTAAAACTTCGTCCCCAAGGCAAAGATTTGCTATCGTTAGCGCATATCGACAAACAGTTTTATCAGAGTATGACAAAGTTAATGACCAATTTAGCGACAGAATTAGTAAATAAAAAAATTGTACTTGGTATCAGCGGTGGTATTGCCGCCTACAAATGCGCCGAACTTGTTAGACGTTTAAAAGATCATGGTTGTGATGTCAAAGTGGTGATGACTGAGTCAGCTAAGCACTTTATTACTCCGCTTACCATGCAGGCCGTAAGTGGTGAAATGGTCTCAGACTCTTTGCTCGATCCATCTGCTGAAGCCGCTATGGGCCATATTGAATTTGCTAAATGGGCTGATTTAATATTAGTCGCTCCTGCCACATCTAATATCATCGCAAAAATGGCAGTCGGCATTGCAGATGATTTACTCACCACTCTATTGCTGGCAACCCCCGCAAAAGTAGCAGTGGCGCCTGCAATGAATCAACAAATGTATGCCCACCCAGCAACTCAAGCTAACCTAGCAACTTTAAAACAGCGTGGCATTGCAATTTGGGGCCCAGGTAAGGGTGAACAAGCATGTGGTGATGTAGGTGCAGGGCGAATGCTTGAACCACATCAGTTAGTGGCACTATGCACGCAACCTTCGCAACCGCAACTACTAGCTGGTAAAACAATTACAATCACCGCAGGGCCAACTCGTGAGCCACTTGATCCGGTGCGTTTTATATCAAATCACAGCTCTGGGAAAATGGGCTTTGGGCTTGCACATGCGGCAGTTAGTTTAGGTGCAACGGTTAACCTGATTTCAGGTCCGGTAACAATTGCGCCACCACCAGGTGTAAACCTAATAAACATTGAGACCGCTGAGCAACTACTTGAACAATCACTTATTTTTGCTCCCAAATCGGATGCTTTTATTGGTTGCGCCGCGGTTGCCGATTATCGCGCCGCAGCGATAGCCGAGCAAAAAATGAAAAAACAAGGCGATGAACTGACTCTCACTTTAGTTAAAAATCCAGATGTAATTGCCGCAGTTGCTAGCCTTACAGAGGGTCGCCCATATACAGTTGGCTTTGCCGCAGAAACTCAAGATGTCGCAAGCTATGCGAAAGGCAAACTCAGCAATAAAAACCTCGATATGATCTGCGCTAACGATGTATCACAAACGGGCCTTGGTTTTAATTCAGATCATAATGCTTTAACACTGTTCTGGCATAATGAACAAAAAGAACTGCCCGTCGATACCAAAAGCGCATTAGCACTGAGTGTAATGAGTGAGCTTGCTAAACGATTGTAAAAAGGCTGGAAAGAAACTGAATAAAACATTAACATAGCCCTTATCGCTTGCTCAAAAAGTGAGTGATAAGTAGCCGCCAAAAGCTAAGTAAATAATTATAAAGAAAGGAATGTTCATGCCTGCGACAAAAAGAAGTAATCGCAAAGAGCAAATACTACAAGCACTCGCACAAATGTTAGAAACCAGCCTAGGTCAACGTATCACCACAGCAAAATTAGCTGCTGAGGTAGGCGTTTCTGAAGCTGCGCTTTATCGTCATTTCCCGAGTAAAGCACGGATGTTTGAAGGCTTAATAGAGTTTATTGAAGACACTTTGTTGTCGCGCATAAATCTCATTCTTGAAAACGAAAAAGAAACTCAAAGCCGTATCTATAATATTTTATTGCTACTACTGGCATTTGCTGAGAAAAATCCGGGGATCACTCGTATTTTGACCGGCGACGCCTTGCAAGGTGAACAAGAACGCTTGCGTGAGCGTGTACAAAGCTTGTTTGAAAAGCTTGAAACACAACTAAAACAAGTACTACGCGAGCGTAAACTTCGCGAAGGTAAAACCTTTCAAAGTGATGAGTTAACCATTGCCAACTTTTTACTTGCCTACATTGAAGGCAAGATGAACCAATTTGTCCGCAGTGACTTTAAAGCAAAACCTAGCGCGCAATTTGAAAAACAGTGGTTAGAATTACAAAAAATATGGCTTTAACTCCTAGCTCCTAAAATTATCAACCTTGTCGGTTTTCCTACAAGGTTTTTTTATAAATGTTACTTTCAACCTTTATTTTCGACCGCTTATCGTTTCTACTCGAATTGTTGAACAAACTCGTTATGATGATGCAGATGAAACAAAACGAGAAGTAACAATGAAAGCACAACTTTCCCTACTCAGCGTAGCACTGGTTGCAAGCCTTGGCAGTGCCATGGCATCCGCAAAAGAGCCGCTACAATTTAAAGATGTATTCGATTTCAAAGCAGCTAAAACAACGCAATTATCTGAAAATGGTGAAGTACTGAGCTTTAGTGCAACCCCATACCGTGGCGATGCAACAGGCCAAGTCTATACCTTAAACAATAATAAATTACTTGCAGAAATTGAGCGCGGCACTAAACCTCAGATCAACAAAGCAGCTAACTGGGTAGCATTCACCCAAGTCCCTACTTTGCTTGAAAAAGAAACCACAAAAAAGAAAGACACCTTAAAAAACAATCTAGTACTCGTTAATACAATAACGGGGGAACAACAAGTTTTTGAGAACGTAAAAGATTACCAGCTCTCTGATGATGGTAACTGGTTAGCTTATCGCTTTGATGAAAAAGCAGATAAAGACGCTGATAGTAAAGATATTGATGACACAAAAAACACCGCTAAAACCAGTGAAATCAAACCTGATAAAAAAGATAAAGCGTTTGAGCTCATTGTTGTAAATTTAAAAGACAAAACAACTCATACAGTAAATAGCGTATTTAGTTACGCAATCAATACATTTGGCAGCGAGCTTCTTGTCAGCCAAAGCTATCCTGACGGTAACGATAACCAAGTAGCATTAATTACATTAAACCAAACATTTGATACGAGTGTATTAATTGATGAACCAGGCGTTGTTGCAAACAAAATAGTGTGGCATCCAACTAAGAATATTGCCGCATTTACACTGGGTAATTATGTAAATGACGATATGCGCCGTCGCGATCATCAGCTAAAACTGTGGCAAAACGAACAGCTTACAAATATTGCTGCTCCTGAAAAAGATTGGACTATTGGTAAAACAGCAAAATTGAGCTGGTCTGAAGACGGTGAACGCTTGTACTTTGAAAATCACCCTAAGTTAGCGGCAAAAATTAAAGAAAAGAAATACACAGATCAAGCCTCGTTATTTGATTACGATACGATACGCGACCAAAAAGGCCTTAATGTTTGGCATAACAACGATGCCGAAATTAAACCCCGCGAAGAGCAACAATGGAAAGAAATCAATAAAAACCGCCATTATCAAGCCGTTTACCATCTTAATGGCAAACAAGTTGCGCAACTAAGTAACACTGACATGCCAGATGTGGCACTCAATACCAACAATCGCACTGCGTTACTTGGTTCTTCAAATTTACCTTATCTTAAACGTATTATGTATGGCGGTTTTTTTGCTGACTACTATGCAGTCAATGTGCAAAATGGTGAGCGTAAAGCAATTATCAGTGATTACCCGTTTAGGCCCAGCCTATCACCCAGTGGACAATTTGCTGCTTACTTTGAAAATAGCCAAGTGCAACTCAAAGACTTAGGTAACAATAAAGTCAGTACCTTAACAACAGCGATTAAAGCAACGTTCGCTGATGATCAGCACGATTACCCTTCAACTCAACCGGGTTATGGTTTTGCCGGTTGGTTAACTGATAGCAGCCAAGTGCTGGTATATAGCAAATACGATATCTGGGCATTTGACGTTAAAACCCTCAAAGCCACACGCCTTACACAAGGCAAAGAAAACAACACGCAATATCGAGTCATCAAACTTGATAAAGACCAAGTTGGCTTTAAAAAAGACGATACATTGTTGCTAAGTGCTACAAACTTACAGCAAAAGCAAACTGAAATAGCAAAACTCAATCTTGCTGATAACTCGATCAGCAAAGTATTAAGCGGTAAAAAACGTTTTGACGTGGTAAAAAAAGCTAAAAATGCCGATAAATACCTATTCACTGAGCAAACTTATCAGCAGTTCCCTGATTTTTATCAAGCTGATTTTAGCTTTAAAAAGCCACAACGCGTTACTAACTTAAACCCACAAGTTAACGACTTTGCGTGGGGGCAAAAACCGGAGCTAATTAGCTATAAAGGCTTCGATGGCGAAGACTTGCAAGGCGTATTGATAAAGCCTGCAGGCTATAAAAAGGGCGATAAAGTGCCAGTGGTGGTGTACTTTTACCGTTATATGAGTCAACGCATGTTTGATTTCCCTAAAATGGAATTAAACCACCGTCCTAACTTCCCAATGTTTACTTCGAACGGTTACGCGATTTTCTTACCTGATATTCGCTTTGAAATTGGTCACCCAGGTAAATCATCAACGCAAACCATGATCAACGCCACCCAAAAGCTGATTGATTTAGGTATCGCTGACCCTGATAAAATTGGCTTACAAGGGCATTCATGGGCGGGCTATCAAAGTGCCTTTATGATCACCCAAACTGATATGTTCAAAGCGGTAGTATCGGGTGCGCCCGTGTCAAACATGACCAGCGCTTACAGCGGTATTCGCTTAAAATCTGGATTAGCGCGTCAGTTCCAATATGAAACTGGGCAAAGCCGTATCGGTAAAACCTTGTTTGAAGCGCCAGAGCTTTACATCGAAAACTCACCGGTATTCTTCGCTGATAAAGTAAATACACCAATCTTAATTATGTTTGGTGATAAAGATGATGCTGTACCATGGCACGAAGGCGTACAGTATTATTTAGCGCTGCGCCGTGCAGGCAAAGATGCGACGTTTTTGCAGTATGAAGGTGAACCACACCACTTAAAGAAATTCCCTAACCAAGTGGATTTTTCAATTCGGATGATGCAGTACTTTGATCACTACTTAAAAGGCAAGCCTGCCGCTAAGTGGATGACCGAAGGCGAAGCTTTCATTGAAGAATAAGCTGAAGAATAAGCAGCCATAAACTAAAACGCCCAGCAAATGCTGGGCGTTTTTTATTTACCTAAAACTACCTAGCCCGCTGACGATTACCGCCAACCTTAGGTTTGGTATTGGCTTTTTTAAACTGGCTAAATCCGGTGTGACGACTAAGCGCTGGACGCCCGCCTTTACCTGCTTTAAGCGATTTTTCGTCACGGGTTTCTTCTGGCACTAAGCAGTTTGGACCTTTACCAATCAACTTGGCTTTGCCCATACTACGCAGTGCTTCACGGATCATCGGCCAACCTGCTGGATCGTGATAACGCAATATCGCTTTATGTAAACGACGTTGACGCGCGCCTTTTGGTACCGGTACTTGCTCAGTATTATTTTTAATATTACGCAGCGAGTTCATCCCAGTGTGATAAATAGTGGTGGCATTAGCCATTGGTGACGGATAAAAATTTTGCACTTGATCTAGTTTAAAATCATTCGACTTTAACCACAACGCCATGTTCACCATGTCTTCGTCTTTAGTGCCAGGATGCGCAGAAATAAAATAAGGGATCAGGTACTGCTTTTTCCCTGCTTCTTTTGAGTATTTATCAAAAAGCTCTTTAAACTGATCATATGCGCCCATGCCTGGTTTCATCATCTTAGATAATGGCCCGTCTTCGGTATGCTCAGGCGCTATCTTTAAATAACCACCAACATGATGGGTTACAAGTTCTTTGACGTAACGAGGGTCTTGCACAGCTAAATCGTAGCGAACACCAGAGGCTATTAGGATTTTTTTAATCCCCTTAACTTCACGGGCCTTTTTATACAACTCGATAGTCGGTGTATGGTCGGTATCCATATGCTTACAAATATCAGGATATACACATGATAAACGTCGGCAGGTACTCTCAGCTTTTTTGCTCTTACAACGCAGTTTATACATGTTAGCAGTTGGCCCACCAAGGTCCGAAATAACCCCAGTAAACCCTGGTACTTTGTCACGAATTTGTTCGATTTCTTCAATAATCGATTCTTGTGAACGACTTTGAATGATCCGTCCTTCATGCTCAGTAATTGAACAGAAACTACAGCCACCAAAACAACCTCGCATAATATTAACTGAGGTTTTGATCATGTCGTAAGCGGGGATTTTTGCAGTACCATAACTTGGATGCGGAACACGCTGATAAGGCAATCCAAACACCGCATCCATTTCATGTGTTTCAAGCGGATACGCAGGTGGGTTAACCCAAATAGAGCGATCGCCATGGCGTTGGAATAACGCTCGAGCACAACCTGGGTTCGTTTCTTGATGTAAAATACGTGATGCATGAGCGTACAGTGGTTTATTAACACTCACTTGCTCAAACGCAGGTAGCTTAACGTAGGTTTTTTCCCAAGGTTTAGGACGCGCTGGCTGAATGGTAATTGGTTTTGCCGCTTCAGCTTGTAAATCAATACCCGCTTTTTTAAATTCGCTTTTGCTACAACCCACATCATCCGCACCATATGGGTTTGGAATTGGGTCAATTTTACCAATTTTATCAATCGCGGTGGAATCACTACCACGCCAGCCCGGTAATGGCTCTTTACGAATAACCGCCGTACCACGGATATCTTGAATGGTATCCATCGTTTCGCCGGCGGCAATACGATGAGCAACTTCTATTAATGGTCGCTCAGCATTACCGTAAATAAGAATATCGGCTTTGGCATCAAATAAAATACTACGGCGAACTTTTTCTTGCCAGTAATCATAATGGGCAATTCGACGTAAGCTGGCTTCGATACCACCTATTACAATTGGCACACCTTTGTAGGCTTCGCGGCATCGTTGTGAGTAAATCATCACCGCACGATCAGGACGCTTGCCACCCACATTACCGGGCGTGTAGGCATCATCATGGCGCATACGCTTTTCAGCCGTATAGCGGTTGATCATCGAGTCCATGTTACCGGCAGTCACACCAAAAAATAAGTTAGGCTTACCAAGAGCCATAAAGGCATCTTTCGAATCCCATTCTGGCTGAGCGATAATACCGACCCTAAAACCTTGTGCTTCAAGTACACGACCAATTACCGCCATACCAAAGCTGGGGTGATCTACATAAGCATCACCACTGATAATGATGATATCGCAGCTATCCCAGCCAAGGGCATCCATCTCTTCGCGTGTAGTTGGTAAAAATGGTGCTGTGCCGTAACACTCAGCCCAATATTTAGGGTATGAGAATAACGCTCGCTTGGCTTTAAGTGCGCTCATATAAAGTAACCAATTGCTTTAAAAAAGGTCGCAGAGTATACCCGAATTAATCACCAAGCGATATTAGCTATTTACACTGGCATCAAACATAATATTATTTTTTACTTTCAATATATTGAATAAGCTCAACTTCAGGCATCGGTTTAGCGTACATAAAACCTTGCACTTCATCACAACCCAATTGCTTAAGAAAATCAGCTTGTGCTTGTGTTTCAACACCTTCTGCAATCGTTTTTAATCCGAGCTGCGCGCCAAGAGCTATAACCAGCTTGGCAATTGCGCCGCTGTCTTTTTCGGGTAAGTCTTTGACAAATGCACGATCTATTTTCAACCTATCCAACGGTAACTTTTGCAAATAACTCAGTGATGAAAAACCAGTACCAAAATCATCTATCGCCACTTCAATACCAAACTCTTTTAGATCTTGCAGTGTTTCAATCACCATCGAGAGATCATCCATCACCACACTTTCGGTAACTTCTAATTCAATATTTTTTGGGTTTACCTGATATTTTCGCAAAGTATCTTTGACTTGTTGTGCGTAGCCTTTTACCTTAAATTGCGGTACCGACACATTGACCGCAATACAAATTTCAACACCTTGAACCTCAAGACGTTTTTGCTGCTGACAAGCCTGCTCCAATACCCATTGACCAATCTCAACAATTAGCCCGGCATCTTCAGCAAGTGGTACAAAAATCGCAGGAGAAATATAGTTACCTTGTCCCGATGGCCAACGTAGTAATGCTTCACAGCCTTTTAATGACAAATCACTAAACGCCAATTGCGGTTGATACCATACTTCCAATTTATTATTTTCAAAGTCTTGGCGAAGCTGGCGAATAATCCCTAATCGCCAAGCCATTTGCTCTTCCATATCGGGTGTATAACAAACAGCATTCCCCTGATTACCTTTTTTAGCGTGATTGAGTGCAATATACGCAAGCTTAAGTGTTTCAATACCGGTGGTTTGAAAGTCCAGTTGCTCGCACAAACCAATTTTAAAATTAACCGGTAACAGATGCTCTGCTGCTGCAAACGGTAAGCTTAAATTTTCACTTAATTCGTTTAGATCAAATCCATCGCGCTCAATTAAAAAACCAAATACATCTGCACCAATCCGTGACAGTAATTTAGCGTTTGGGTATTCTTGTTTGAGTCGCTCAACGATTGATGTAAGTAAGTGATTACCCACTTCTTGACCCAGACCATTGTTGATGTCTGAAAAATGAGCGACATCAATTAGAATAAATAGATACTCGTTACTATTTAATCGATGATACTTTTCAATTTGTTCAATAAAATCAGTTCTATTGGCAAGACCTGTTAACACATCTTTGTAGGCTGCATCTCTGAGTTTATTAAAAAGTCTGACGTTATCTAAGCCTACACTGACGTTTGTTAAGAAAATTTCAGCAAATTGCAATTGTGTTAAGCTTGGTTGGCTAACGTACTCTAAGTAAATAGCAGCCTGACGATTTTTACTTTTCAATAAAAACGTAGTGTCGTGCTCAGTGTGCTGATGTTCGCCAAACTCAAAACAATTTTGCACTTGCAAAATAATCCGCCCATCATCAAGTTGTTCTACACCTTGGCCAATAAAAGCACTAAACTCAGCGCAACCACCCAACACTTGAACTTGATAACTATCATCCAGACTGCCACACACAACCCCCCTTGGCGCACAATCTAAAATTACCGAGAGCTGCTTAATCACCGCCATAGTAAATGCTTTAATGTCGGTAAAACCTAAAATTGCCTTTGAGGCTAACAGAATATTATTTAACGCTTTGCTTTGATATTCAAGTTGGCAAACTTGTTCGTATGAGCGAATAGCTGTAACTAACGAGGTAACTAGCTTACTGCGGGTAAGTTCGGTTTTAGTTTTATAATCATTGATATCATATTCTCGGATCACCTGTTCTTCAGGCGCATATCCAGGCTGACCCGTTCGTAAGATAATTCGTACGTTATGATTTTTCAGCGTATCACGTACCTCTTTAACTACTTTTAAACCCGCATCATCGGATTCCATGACTACATCTAACAGTAATACCGACACATTATTAGTATTAGCTAACACTTCAACTGCTTCAGCGCCAGAATAAGCATGATGAAAACGCAGTGTTCTTCCCCAAAACTCGACGCCTGAGAGTGCTAGTTCTGTTACAGTGTGAATTTCAGGATCGTCATCAACAATCAGAACATCCCAGTAATCTTTGGGCACAACCTCTTCATGAGGCTCATCTTCATGGTTAAAAAACAAAAAATCATTGTGTTCTGACGTCATTCCAAATCCTTTAAATTCAAATATTACGCGCCATCATTTAATATTGAGACAATTCAGTTATTGACTAATAAGTTATCACTATTTAACTTATGATACAGTATTAATGTCGATGATTAATGAATATTGATTTACAGATTATAGTCGATATTCAGCAGCTTGCTGTGCGACAGTGGAATTTATAATTTAAGGAACAGCCATTAATATTTTACCCAGAATTACTAAATTTATTTTTCTGATTACTTTAATTCTTTTGGTAATTGGGCTGCTATTGCCACAGCAATACCAAGTACAAAAGAGCATTGAAATTCATGCTCCGCAAACAGATATCACCCCGTTACTTAGTGATTTTACCAAGTGGTCTAGCTGGTCACCTTGGCAAAAAGTAGATCCGAGTATTGTTTTCACGCTTGGAGAGCCGAGCTCTGGCGTTGGTGCTCATCAATTTTGGCAAAGTAGCTGGGGATTTGGTGAAATGACGATTACCAATATAAGCAGCACTAAAATCAATTTTAATATTCTCTTTAATGAAGAGCATATTGTTACAGGTGTGGTCTCTTTTTCACCACTAGCTAATGGTAATCAAGTGACATGCTCACTAGATGGCGAAGTTACTACTTCAATTTTAGGTGGTTACTTGGCGCTATTTAGCCAATATATTTTGGCAAATACGGTGAAACTTGGACTTAATAATTTAAAAACTACTGCACAGCTGCAAATAGCCCCACACAGCGAGAAGATCGATGACGATTCAAACAGCCCAAGCAAAAATTAACCTTGCTCATATAATTGAAACTAAGCTAGGTTACTCGATGAGTAAAACCAGTTCGACTCGCCTTACCAGTACCAGTGATGATAGTTATGGCCCACAAGGGCAAAGTAAACTGCCCTATCAAGTCAATAGTGATAACTCAACACTCAATAGAGCCCAACATCGCCAACAATTGCTCCTTATCAAACAACAACACAATATTGAAGCGATTATGGCCATGGCAATGGATTTTTGCCCTGACGTAACTAGTAAAGGGCAACCTGACAGTGATTGGGTCGAACGCTTTATTGCACTATGTGAAGATACTTCAAACGAATCAATGCAAAAGCTGTGGGCAAAAATTTTAGCGGGAGAAACGGTATCACCGGGAACATTTTCAATTAAAAGCTTACAAACACTTAAGCAAATGACCCAGCGCGAAGCGGATGCACTACAAAAATGTACCGCGATTTGTGGCTATAATGAAAAAGATAATAGCCATTTAATTTTATTAGGCTTTTATAAAAAACCTTCGCTATTTGATTTGCTACGCAAAGGCAATAAAGTGTCGTTTAACTTAGGTAAAGCTGGGATCAGCTTTCCTGATGTATTAACTTTGATGGATATCGGCCTAATCTACCGTAAAGAAATTGAATCCGCAGCACTTAAGGCGGGCCAAGAAATGAATCTGACATTTTTAACCCAACGGGTTGCACTCAAACCAAAAAATAACGATCTAGTGCTCAGTTACTATAAATTTACGCAAACGGGTGATGAACTTAGAAAATTGATTAACACGCCAGTTAATAAGGCCTATAAGCACTTGTTAAACAGTGCACTTGAAGAAGAGTTTGAAGTAGCGTGGCACGCAATTAAATAACGGTACCACGCCAAAGCACACAAATTAGAAGTGAATTTGTATGCCGGCAAATGGACCTGATGCATCAATATTAGTATATAGATTATCAATATCATCAAGCTCTAGCGTCATTTTACGGTAACCCGCTTTGATATCTAAATCTACCGCTAAGTTATCAAGCAAAGCCCATGCAATACCCGCTTGGTAGTCTTGTACTTTGCTATCATCGATAGCAAGTAAGCTGCCTTCAAAGAAGACGCTTAAACCCGTTAACGGTAAGCCTACTTCAGCACGACCATACACTAATGGTACAAAACCAGAAAAATCCACAGTTTCTGTTGTTGTTGTGCCATTGGCAGTACCGGTAACAACAATATCGCCATCAAACTGCTTAGCATTTACACCTAAGTCGATAGACAACAAGTCATTATCAAATATCTCATAATATAAAATATAATCAATGTGTGATAAGTCGCTGACCGTAGTTGCAGTGGTATTGGTTGTAAATGAAGTGCCACCAAACTCAAACGTCTCATTAAGCAAGGTTGAGCCATTTAACTCAAGCTCGGTATACTTTAACTTAATATTTGGCACTAATGGAATTGGATGCTCAAGCGCTGCGTAGTAGCTAATGAAGGTTTCATCTTCAAAATTAAAGTCTTGCATATTACCGCTATCAGAAAAGCTACCTGAATTATCAGATTGCCAGCCATCAACACCAACATATAAACCTAATAGAGTGTCAGCGTGAGCCGCTGGAGCCAAAAATGCCATCGAAAGGGCAGCGGCTAAACAGTACTTTTTCATGTGTTATCCTTGCGCTAAAAGTTCGCTAAGTTCAATAAGAGCCGCATTGGCTCGTGAAATATAATTTGCCATTACTAATGAGTGATTAGCAACAAAACCAAAACCATTACCATTTAAAATCACCGGACTCCAAACAGTCTCTTGGGTTGCTTCAAGCTCACGTATAATTTGTTGTAAGCTCACACGTGCATTCTTTTTCTCTAATACATCAGCAAAGTCATATTCTACCGCTTGCAAAAAATGTAATAAAGCCCAAGTTGCACCGCGTGATTCATAAAACACATCATCAATTTCCCACCAAGAGGTTTTTATCTGATTTTGTAATGGTGCATAAGTCGCTTGGTGTGCTTCTTTGTCACCAGCTAAATCAGTATTTAACCGATCTTGACCAACGCTGGCACTTAACCGCTGACTTAAACTACCAAGGCGTTTTTCGGCTTCTTTTAACCAGCCTCGTAGGTTGTCTGCCCGCGCGTAAAACTGACTGTCACGACTGTTTTGGTCAGCTATTTGAGTACGATACACGATTAATAAATCAATGCCTTTTTGGTATTCACTCTCGGCACTTGGCCACGCCCATGCTTCTGAACTAATATTAAATTGGGGCTGGGCTTTTTTTAGAGCTTCATGTTCGGTCGATTGCGACTGAGAACGGCTAAAGTCTTTACGCATTGATAGCGCCAAATCGCGCGTCATTTCTAATGCGCCATATTCCCAAGCAGGCATATTATCCATAAGAATACTCGGAGGTATTACATCATTTGATAAATAGCCACCAGGTTTATTCAATAATGTGCTGGCAACATTAATCAAAGCCGTAGTTGTTGTGTAACCTGTTACTAGTTTTTCGCCACGCTGCTGCGCATCCTGTTTAGCTTGCGTGATCACATTTACGCGGCTTGGCTCAACACTCCAATACACAGATACGGCATAAAATAAAATAAAAACTAATATTAGCCCTGCTATAATTTTCCCTTTATGTTGTGACATTTAATCTCCTAGTGATGTGTATGGTGCTGTTCAGATAGTGATACTTGCTCAACTTGGCTTTCTAATGAAACCACGGTAGCTTGAGTAAATACACGATCTCCATTGCTAAAATATAGCGTGAGTTTGAGTTCTTGCCCTATTTTTAACGGCTCTTTTGGTTCAAAAACCATTAAATGATAACTACCTGGCTTAAAATCTAGCTGTTGATGTGCTTTGATCTCTAACCCATCTACTTTTTGCATTTTCATCATACCATTAACATGCTGATGTTCATGTACTTCAACTCGTCCTAAGCCCTCAAGGCTAGCCTTAGTTAATGTCACTGCTGCATCACCATGATTAACAAGCGTTAAATAACCAACACTGGATTGACTGCCAGGTAAAAAAATCCTTACTTGGGCATTGCTAACTACAATATCACTTGCTGTATCATGTTGATGCTCTGCATGGGCAAATAGCACAGGAGAGTATAGGCCTACAGCTAAAAAAGCCGCTGTGAAGATAGTTAGTAATGGCTTAAGAGTCATTTCGATCCTTGTTATAATAATCACTTTAAGTGCTAAATTTAGCATATTTGCGAAAAAATAGTCAGCTAAATTAGCATTTAAGGTAACCTCTGTGTGGCAAGCTATGCCACCTTTTTATTATCCGCGACTAACCAACACAGAAAAACAATCAGCAGTAGCGGCCATGCGATCATCACAGAACCAAACAACAAAGCCAGCATCACGCCGACTCCTATTATTAGACCTGCGCCAATCAAACCAACACTAACCAGCGCAATAATGGCAATAACGACCACCACAGCGACTAATGCACCAAATAGTTCAATGCCAACCCAACTCAAGTCAGCAATCCACAAAGGGAGCTGCCATGAGTCAAACTGCATTATCTCAAATGGACTAGAAGCGATAAACAATGCTGCTAGTAGACACAGTGCAATAATTTTCATGGCGCTCTCCTAATAAACCTTGTTGTCTAAACAACAATGTGCAATTAAATAACCCGCACCAATAAACAGTGGGAACTGAATAAACAGTACAATAGTTGCTAATCGAGTTGCCCAAATCGGAAAGTCAAACCGACGCGCTAAGCCACTACATACTCCCGATATTTTTTTATTTAATGGATCTTTACACCATTGAGTATTGTTATTAAATGTATTCATTTTTATAACTCCTAAGCCGACTGTTTTACTTTAGCTTTAAGTGCTGCAAGCTCTTTATCCAAGGCTTCGTCTTTTACAAGCGCATCAATTTGCGTTGCCGTGTCTGATTGATTAGCTGCAGCCATTTCGTATGCTTCCACTTGTGATTCAATTGACTCAACTCGGCGCTCAATCACATCAAAACGCGACAGTGCATGTGCCACTTTATCGCTATGTAACTGCTGATTAACTCGTACTCGTGCATTTAAAACACTATGCACCTGAGTTAAGCTCTGCCGCTTTGCTTTGGCAGCACTAAGTTTGTCTTGTAAACGCTGTGCATCGTCAGCTAACTTGGCCAATGAATCGGTTAATTTAACGAGCTCAGGTTCAACAGCTGCCATATCAGCGACTACACGCTGCTTTTCTTTTAATGCGGCTGTGGCTAAATCATCTCGGCCTTTACTAACGGCTATTTCGGCTTTTTCTTGCCATTGTGCTATGGATGTTAACTTATCACTTTGCTGGCGTTTCAATGCTTTTTCTTCACACAAAATCGCTGCAGTAGTAGTACGACACTCATTCAGAGCTTGTTGCATCTCGATAATAAGTAAATTAAGTAGTTTTGCTGGATCCTCTGCCTTATCAAGCACAGCGACCAAGTTTGATTGAATTAGATCATTAACACGATTCATTAGGCCCATGATTTTCTCCTGTTGATTATGGGTGATTACACCAAGGAGATTCCAAGACTTATGCCATGTCGTTAGAAAAACAACTAAAACAATAAATAACAATAGGATAGAAAGATAACATCAATTTAAAAGTGACGTTTAGCTGAATTAAAATACGTTAAATTAACTAAAAAAGTGATATTTTGACTAAATTTTAGGATCAAAAAAAGCCACTAAAAAGTGGCTTCCAAGATTAAAATTTCAGCTATTCAGGCACAAAACTTAATGCTTTATCCATCACTGATAAATCTGCTTGCTTACCATGGCCGTTTTCAGATAAATGACGTCTAAATCCTCGCGCCCCTGGTTGGCCTTGGAAAATACCCAACATATGGCGAGCTATATGCCAAAAGTTAGCGCCTTGGCGCATTTCATCTTCAATATAACCATACATTGAACGCACCACGTCATGACGCGATAATGTACACGCAGTATCACCGTAAATTTTCTCGTCCACTTCACTTAATATAAATGGATTACTATACGCTTCACGACCGATCATAACGCCATCAAGATGCGCTAAATGAGCAACACTATCAGCGATGGTATTAACCCCACCATTTAAGCTTAAATCAAGCTGTGGGTAATCTTTTTTCAGTTGATAAACACGCGGATAATCAAGTGGTGGAACTTCACGGTTTTCTTTCGGACTTAATCCCTTTAGCCATGCTTTACGGGCGTGAATAATAAAGTCATCACAGCCAACCTTATGACTCGCTTCGATCAGCGCACATAAAAACTCATATGAATCCTGCTCATCAATACCAATGCGTGTTTTCACCGTAACAGGAATAGTAACCTCCGCCTTCATTGCTGCAATACAATCAGCAACAAGCTGCGGCTCGCCCATTAAACACGCACCAAAGCGGCCATTTTGCACTCGATCCGAAGGGCAACCAACATTTAGGTTTACTTCATCATAACCACGTTCAGCAGCCAGTTTTGCACACTTTGCCAAAGCTTCAGGATCAGAGCCACCTAATTGCAAAGCAACGGGGTTTTCATGTGTATTAAAGTGTAGATAATCACCACGCCCAAATAAAATTGCACCGGTTGTTACCATTTCGGTGTAAAGCACCGCATGCTTGGTCATTTTACGATGAAAAGTACGGCAATGGCGGTCTGTCCAATCGAGCATGGGTGCCACAGAAAAACGTCTATTCAAAGTAAAATCCTCAGATGATATATAAGTATAAGGGTTATTCCCTCATTGGAAGGCGCTATATTTTACACAAATCAAAGCCGAGCTTCAATCGTAAGCAAGTTGTTGTTTGTCGGTAGCAGAGATTGAGTTGTTTAACGCAGCAACAAAAATGTATGCTGCGCTTTAGATAATATACTTAAAACGATTTTGTTAGATTATCAAATTGCTGGCCTTGCACTGTAATAGTGGTTTTTTCTAAGCTTATATAATCATTTTTTTGCTTGGGGTTAACCAAACGTGCTGCGACTTCAAATTTAGCAACTTTAGCTTCGCTATTTAGCTCAAGTATTTTTAAAGATGAATGAGTATCATGCTTAGCTGACTGCACATAATATTCACCAGCCCAACTGGCATCAAACACTAAATTAGGCGCATTTTTAGCGGAAGATTCAATAAACACTCCCTCTTTAATTTCGTCTCGTAATAAAGTAACGGTGTAATGATCTCCTCCCGTATGACCGAAATATACGGTAACGGCATGATTGTCATTATGACTAAAATCATAGTCAGTAACTTGAATAACCTTCATTTCGCTTGGAGGCGGTTCAACGCAAGCCGTTAATCCTAAAGCGAGAAAACCGCATAAAATAATCTTTTTTAATAACATTTTTCATTCCTTAAATTTTATTACGTTATATTTAATCTAGATAATTCTAAGCAATAATTCAAAATTTTATATGACAATAGTTTTTTAACAGCGCTACACAGCCTTTATATGAATACTTGTAAGCCAAAATAATGGGCTATCCCGTCGAGTATATTTGTCACGGCAACTGATGAAAGGATCAAACCCATGATCCGGCTAACGATACTCGCACCGCTATCACCAATTAATTTGTGAACATGGGTTGCCAACAGTAAAAGCACAAGTACCACAGTAAGAACAGCTAACATCATTGATGAAGTAATTAACTGCTCAACCCACGTGTATTCAGTATTACGAGTCATCAAAACAGCGCCAAGCATCGCGCCTGGACTGGCGATTGATGGGATAGCTAAAGGGAAAATGGCCGTTTCAGTGCTATCACGTACACTTTTAATTTCCATTTCTGGTTTACTTTCACCAAAAATCATCGACAAAGCGAACAGCAATAACACGATACCACCTGCGATTTGAAACGCTGACAAGGGGATATTGATAGCATTTAAAAGCAGCTCCCCAGCGACAACAAAAAACAATAATACCCCAGCAGACACCAGAACAGCTTTCAACGCGACTTTACGTTTGAATTTGTCACTATCTCCGCGTGTTAAGGCTATAAAAACAGGCACAGTACCGATTGGATCGATAACCGCAAAAAAGAAAATAAATACCGCTAATAATTCATTCATTGTTAGCCTTCCTAGAATAAAACTGTCTAATAAAAACGCTGCAACTACAATACAGTATGTTAGTATAACACGGTAGCGTAAGGATAAGAGAAGATGAAAATAGAATCACTCGTTAGTAAAGCCAAACAAGTGTGTGACAATCGCGGTGCGCGATTCACTCCAATTCGTGAAAAAGTATTTCGCCTATTAGCAAGTGCGCAAGGCGGAGTGGGCGCTTATGATTTATTAGAGCAACTAAAACTCACTGAATCAGGAGCAAAACCAGCCACAATTTACCGTGCCTTAGACTTTTTAGCTGAATTAGGTTTTATTCACAAAATTGAAAGTACTAACGCATTTATGTTGTGTCATCATTTTGATCATATCCACCCTGTACAACTGTTGATATGCGATAGTTGTGGTTTTGTCAAAGAGCTGCACTCTAGCGTGATTTCGCATGAACTTAATAGTCTTGCTGCAGAGAGTGGTTTCGTCGTATCTGGGCAAACTATTGAAGCCCATGGTAGATGTGGAAATTGTAAAGAATAATTAAGTGCAGAGCTAAAATAACTCACTACACTTTAACGTATAACCGCAGTTAAACTGCTAAATTCGAGGGATAAACAACAATGAATGTAGAGTTCATCAATCCTTTTTTATCATCTTTATTAAATGTGCTCAGCACAATGGCGCAAACCGAGCTAAAACCAGGTAAGCCGAAAATAAAAAAAGATGAAGTTGCCTGTGGCGACGTTTCGGGATTAATTGGCATGGTAGGACCACAAACTAAAGGTTCATTTTCGATCACTTTTGATGAGAGCCTTGCCCTGACTATTATGGAAAGAATGCTAGGTGAACGCCCTGATTCGATCAATGAAGAAGTAACCGATATGGTTGGTGAAATTACCAATATGGTCACTGGTGGGGCAAAAAATCTACTTGGTGAAAAAGGCTATGACTTTAATATGGCTACACCGATCGTTGTGTCTGGTAAAGGTCATACCATAACTCATAAAAGTGAAGGGGCAAAAATATTGATCCCATTTACCTCTGATGCCGGTAATGCCAATATTGAAGTTAGTTTCGATAAAATATGAGCTGGTTGCAAAAAACCATTCAATTAAAGATCCACCTTCTAAAGAAGGTGGTTTTGAATTAGCCCCCTAAAAGGGAGCGTTGTTTACTCCAGAGTTAACGGAGCTTGCTCTTGTCTCCCCCTTTCTGCTGATGCCTGACATATCTTCGTATTGTTTCTTCGTTTACCATCTACTGAAGTAGGTGGTTTAAGGGCTGAAAATAAAAACCCGCTATAAGCGAGTTTTTAACTAGAAAACAGTATCCATCTTAGCTTTTTTTAGTTGTATATATACCAACACTGAGTGCTTGGAAAACTTTCTAGATTACCATTCATGTTTCTAACTTGAACAATCGTGTTTACACATCTTTTAACTCTTCTTAATTGTCTTTCCCACAAAAAGTCCCACATAGCATCACTGGCATTTAAGTCATAGTCTCTATTCCCCAACCAGCTTGTTTCATTTCCCTCTACGACTCTATAAATAAATTCAGAAAGCTTTACATACCCATTTAAATCTATATCGGCACGTATGTATGCGATAACATTCCCATGCGGATTCAAAAACTTAAAAAATACAGGCTTATTACTAGCTTTTAAAAAAAGGTCAACAGCTGTGGTGATATCAGAAAATGAAATGGAGCGATCTAGCTCCAATAGTCTATTTTTAAGATTATCCTCAATTTTCTTTCTATTCGCATTTCCAACCATTGCTTTAAAAAAAATGCTTATATCTCCAACTAGATGCTGTAAATGTTCTTTGTAATCACTTAAGTTACAATTTTTTTGATCGCAATCTTCAAAACGTAAATTAATATCTAATTTATTTACCTTCACATTTTTCTTAGTACTAAGCGTCAATGCTCCTTGCTTTTTTGTCTCTGTAAATAGTGAAGCATAATATTTTACTTCAAACATTTTGCCTGATATCAATAACTCTTCTTCACCTTCAATTTTACTTTTACCTGTGATTAACACCTTTATTGGACACACCTCATAATAGTGGTCAGGCTGATTAGGTTTATCACAATCATCTAAAGGCGCAGAAAATGCTCCGAATGAAATAAAAACAAAACCCATTAACATTAAATATTTCATAAATAAATTCCCTTTTGAGTTATTCCCATATTTTACAATAGCAAAAAAAGGGAATTACTCAAAAAATATAAAACTTAAAGTGGCTGATAAACGGACTGAATACACTAAATTGATGTGGGAAGCCGTGTGTCTCTTAGAAATCAGCTAAAGCCTTAAACATAACGCTTAGAACGTCTTTTAGATGACGACATGTGTTTATCTGCTAGTGAATTAATAGAGATTGGATGTTTACTTAAAGAGATTGGAGCGGTACACGAGGCTCGAACTCGTGACCTCGACCTTGGCAAGGTCGCGCTCTACCAACTGAGCTAGTACCGCATAATATTTTTCACTTTAAAATTACTCCAATTTCTTTGGTTAGAAATTGGAGCGGCACACGAGGCTCGAACTCGTGACCTCGACCTTGGCAAGGTCGCGCTCTACCAACTGAGCTAGTGCCGCATTTCAAAATAGTCAGTAATTTGTCCGTTGGTGCGCGACAAGTCGCGGTAAAACGTTCTGGCAACTGAGCTAGTGCCGCATTATAATTTTTAGGTTCTAGGTTCTAGGTTC